>JBKJMA010000219.1:0-3232 GCA_046596505.1 Sphingomicrobium sp. | reverse complement strand
CGCCCGGCGGGGTTGGGCCGGTCGAGCACCCACACCGCCTTGCCATGCTCTGCGGCGGCCTCGAGCAGGTAGAGCAGCGTCGTGATGAAGGTGTAGATGCGGCAGCCAAGGTCCTGCAGGTCGATCAGCACCACATCGAACTCGGCCATCATCGCCGCGGTCGGACGCCGTACCTCGCCATAGAGGCTGAACACCGGGATCCCGAGGTCAGGATCGCGAGTGTCCGCGCTCTCGACCATATTGTCCTGCTTGTCGCCCTTCAGCCCATGCTGCGGCCCGAACGCGGCGGTGAGGTTGAGCAGCGGAGCAAGCACATCGAGTGAGTGGTCGAGGTCCTTCGTCACCGAAGCAGGATGCGCCACCAGCGCGACCCGCTTTCCGTCCAGTGGCGCACGAAGCGCGGGGTCGGCAATCAGCCGGTCGATTCCGAACAGGGTCATGCCCGCTGCCTAACCAAGCTTCGCCGTGAAGCAATCGGCATGATGGAAATCGGGCGGCCCGGCGGGGTGGGCGAGCGCCCAATAGCTCTTCGTGCCGTCGACCTCCTCGAGCACCGCCGACAGGCCGAGCGCGAATTTCTCGTCCGACGGCACCGCAATCGTCGCGCCAACCCCCCACCAAATGAGATTGTCCTCGAACCGAACGTAGGGCGGTGCACCGACCTCGGCCTGCGTCATCCCGGCGCGGTACCCGCTAAACGAATAAGCCGCCCAGTCGCCAGACGGAGCGAAGTTCCATTCTGCGTAAACCGGCTCGCCGCCCGATCGAAGAAACACTTCGAAACAGGTCGTCCGCCACAACTCGTCGGCGCGGTGCGGCTCGTCGCTTGCGGGGATGACAAACCGGTTCGCCGGCGCGGCCACGCAGAAGAAGATGTTCGCCGTTGCCATCAGCCCGAACGCGGCCGAACGGTCGACGTTTACCCACAGCTTGAACGGCGTGCCAGCGGGGGGCGTATCCGGATGAGGGATGAGAGCGAACGACTGCATTCCCGCATCCTATCGCCATTCCGGCGGACGCGGAAACCCGGTTTTTTGTCGTCGTGCAAGCCGCGTGCGCTCGCGGGGATGACGGGGGCGGCGCGCTCGGCTAGTTCCGTCGTCGCATGACCTACCATTCCAACCTCCTCAGCACGCTCGACGAGCGCGGCTATATTCATCAGGCCACCGACGCGGCGGCGCTTGATGTGCTAGCGCAGACTGCGGTCATCTCGGCCTACATCGGGTTCGACGCCACCGCGCCGTCGCTCCACGTCGGCAGCCTCGTGCAGATCATGATGCTCCGCCGCCTCCAGCAGGCTGGGCACAAGCCCGTCGTCCTGATGGGCGGGGGCACGACAAAGGTCGGCGATCCCTCGGGCAAGGACGAGAGTCGCAAGCTGCTGACCGGCGACGACATCGCCGCGAACATCGCGAGCATCAAGGGCGTGTTCGAGCGCTTTCTGACGTTTGGGGATGGTCCCACCGACGCGGTGATCGTCGACAATGCCGACTGGCTCGACCGGATCAACTATGTCGAGTTCCTCCGCGATGTCGGGCGCCACTTCACCATCAACCGCATGCTGACCTTCGACTCGGTCAAGCTGCGCCTCGACCGCGAACAGCCGCTGACCTTCCTCGAATTCAACTATATGATCCTGCAGGCCTATGACTTTGCCGAACTGGCCCGCCGCGCCGGCGTCCGCCTGCAGATGGGCGGGTCGGATCAGTGGGGAAACATCATCAACGGCATCGAACTCGCCCGCCGCATGGACGGCGCCGAGCTCTACGGCCTGACCACCCCGCTGATCACTACCTCTGATGGCGGCAAGATGGGCAAGACTGCGGCGGGCGCGGTATGGCTCAACGCCGATCGGGTGAGCCCCTACGATTACTGGCAGTTCTGGCGGAATACGCAGGACGGCGACGTAGTGAAGTTCCTCAAGCTGTTCACCGACCTGCCACTCGACGAAATCGCCCGGCTCGGCGCGCTTGAGGGTGCCGCGATCAACGAGGCCAAGATCGCGCTCGCCACCGCTGCGACCACGCTGCTCCACGGCGAGGACGCCGCCAAGGCTGCCGAAGAGACCGCCCACCGCACCTTCGCCGAGGGCGCCTCGGACGAGAATTTGCCGAGCTTTGCCACCGGCGGCGACATTGGCGTCGTCGCGGCGCTGGTCGGCCTCGGCTTCGCCACCTCGAACGGCGAGGCGCGGCGCAAGATTGGCGAGGGCGCGGTCAGGCTCGACGGCGGCGTGGTCGGCGATCCGGCGCTCCTGATCTCGGTCGGGGATACGCCGATTAAGCTCAGCCTCGGCAAAAAGAAGCACGGGCTGCTGACCCGCTAGCCGCTCCGGATCAGGTCGATCGCCTGGTCGCGTTCGAACAGGTACAGCGCGATCCGGGCCGCCTGCCCGCGCTCGCTCGCCAGCCCGCCATCGCGCTCCAGCAGCAGGCGCGCGTCGGCGGTCGCAATCGGGACGAGTTCGGACACTTGCTCGGCCGTTGCCACGCGGAACTGCTGCTCGCCGGACTGGCGCGTCCCCAGGATCTCCCCCGGCCCGCGCAGCCGCAGATCCTCTTCGGCGATGCGAAAGCCGTCGTTCGTCTCGCGCATCAGCGCTAGCCGAGCGCGACCGCTTTCGCTCAGCTGCTGGCCCCGGATCAGCAGGCAGGTCGACGCCCCCGCTCCCCGCCCCACTCGGCCACGCAACTGGTGGAGCTGGGCAAGCCCGAACCGCTCCGCTCCCTCGATGATCATCAACGTCGAGTTGGGAACATCGACTCCGACTTCGATTACCGTCGTCGCAATCAGCACCGCGAGCCGTCCCGCCGCGAACGCCGCCATGACGTCATCTTTCTCCGCGCCCTTCATCCGCCCGTGGACCAGCACGACCTTGTCAGCCCCAAAGCGCAGCGCAAGCACCTCGGCGCGTTGCTCGGCGGCGGCGCTGTCGCTCTTCTCGCTTTCCTCCACTAGCGGGCACACCCAATAGGCCTGACCGCCCGACGCGATGTGACGGCCGAGCCCCTCGACCACGTCGATCAGCTTCTCGTCGCTAATCACCCGCGTTTCGACCGGCGTGCGGCCCGGGGGCATCTCATCGAGCCGGCTGACATCCATCTCGCCGAACTGCGTGAGGGTCAGCGTGCGCGGGATCGGGGTGGCGGTCATCACCAGCAGGTGCGGCGGATGCGCGGCTTTTTCGGTGAGGAGGAGGCGCTGCGAGACGCCGAAGCGGTGCTGTTCGTCG
>JBKJMA010000117.1:0-3749 GCA_046596505.1 Sphingomicrobium sp. | reverse complement strand
TCCAGCTACGCCGACCGCCTCGCCGCCTTGCGCGCCCAGCTCGCCGAGGATTGCCTCGACGGCTTCGTCGTCCCGCTGACCGACGAGCATATGAGCGAATATGTCGGCAGCTACGCCCAGCGGCTCGAATGGCTGACCGGGTTCAAGGGCTCGGCCGGGTCGGCGGTCGTCCTCCCTCAGGAAGCCGCAATTTTCACCGACGGCCGCTACACGCTTCAGGTCCGCAGCCAGGTATCGGGCGACCAGTGGAGCTACCAGTCCGTGCCCGAGACGAGCATCGCGTCGTGGCTCAAGGACCACGCGCCGCAGGGGGGGCGCATCGGCTATGACCCTTGGCTCCACGCGCGCGACTGGGTCCGCCAGGCGGGCGAAGCCCTCAAGGCCCGCGGCGCCGAGCTCGTCGCGGTCGCGCGCAACCCGATCGATGTCGTCTGGCAGGACCGCCCCGAAGCATCGAAGGCGCACCTTGTCGTCCAGCCCGACAAATTTGCCGGCCAGTCGTCCGCCGACAAGCGGACCGCGATCGCCGACTGGCTCGGCAAGGAGGGCGCCGATACGGCTGTTCTCGCCGCCCTCGATTCCATCGCCTGGACCTTCAACGTGCGTGGCGCTGACGTTAGCCACACGCCGGTTGCGCTGGCCTACGCGCTGGTCAACGCCGACGGCACTGCCGACCTGTTCGTCGCGAGCGAAAAGGTCGGGCCCGATGTCGTGCAGCACCTCGGGAACGGCGTTCGCCTTCATGAGCGCGCCGATTTTGAGCCAGCCCTTCGCAACCTCGCCGGGAAGACCGTTGCGGTCGACCCCGAGCGCTCGGTCGCGGCGATCTTCGAAGCGCTGGAAAAGGGTGGCGCGAAGATCGTCACCCACCGCGACCCGACCGTCCTCCCGCGCGCGATCAAGAACCCGGTCGAGATCGCCGGCCACCAGGCGGCGCAGGCGCGCGATGGCGCGGCGATCGCCCGCTTCCTGCGCTGGGTCGAGGCCGAGGCGCCGAAGGGGGGGCTCGACGAACTGACCGCGTCGGACAGGCTCGAGGCGTTGCGCACCGAGGGCGGGCTGCTCAAAGACCTGTCGTTCGATTCGATCTCGGGATCGGGGCCCAACGGCGCGATCGTCCATTACAAGGCGAGCCCGCAAACCAACCGCCCGCTTGAGCTGCACTCGCTCTACCTGATCGATTCTGGCGGCCAGTATGCCGACGGCACGACCGACATAACCCGCACCCTCGCCATCGGCCAGCCGACCGACGAGATGCGCGACCGCTTCACCCGCGTCCTCAAGGGTCATATCGCGCTGGCAACCGCGCTGTTCCCCAAGGGCGTGCGCGGATCGCAGCTCGACAGCTTCGCGCGTCGTTCGTTGTGGGAGGCCGGGCTCGACTATGCCCACGGCACCGGCCACGGCGTCGGCAGCTTCCTGTCGGTCCACGAGGGCCCGCAGCGCATTGCGCCAGTCGGATCGGGCCAGGCCGGCGGAGACGAGCCGTTGCAGGCGGGGATGATCCTGTCCAACGAGCCGGGATACTACAAGGCCGGCGAGTACGGCATCCGTATCGAGAATCTGGTCCTGGTCGTCACGAAGCAGGTGACTGGCGCCGAGAAGGAGATGCTCGGCTTCGACACGCTGACCTTCGCCCCGATCGAGCGGCGGCTGGTCGTAACCGAAATGCTGTCCCCGGCCGAGCTTGGCTGGCTCAACGCCTATCACGCCGAGGTGGTGGATAAGATCGGTCACCAGCTTGGTGCCGAAGACAGGGCCTGGCTCGAAGCCGCCTGCGCGCCGCTCTAGCCATCCTTGGACGGCGAAGGCACAGCCTCCCTCGCCTGCGTCTTGCGTTTGCGCAGATTCTCGCGGAGCGCGGCGGCCAGCCGTTCCTCCTTCAACTTTTCGGCGTCGGTCATCTTACGTCGCTAGGCCCGTCGCCGGTTGCCCGGCAAGCCTTGACGCGTCACACCGTCACGGCCATAGGCCCCCCGTCCCCGGACAAGCTGTCGTAGCTCAGTGGTAGAGCGCATCCTTGGTAAGGCTGAGGTCGTGAGTTCAATCCTCACCGACAGCACCATTTCTTTCTCGTCATGTGCCCGCCATCAGTGGGCCGCGATCGGTCGCCGATGAGTCTTTGTTCCTCACCGCAGCGACGCTCGCGCCAATGCTGTCGAGATGGTCGTCCCAGGTCCCGCAACAGCCACCCTTGGTCGGGGTTTCAGCTTTTGTTAACTCGCGCACTCTAACTTCCCGCACTAGTCAAACGGGGCGGTAATATGCGCAGCTTTATCAAACTCGTCCGTAACACCCAAGGTGCGACCGCGATCGAATACGGCCTGATCGCCGCGCTCATCGCCGTTGCCGCCATCGGCGCGATGCAGGGCATCGGCACGAAGCTGAACTCGACGTTCAACAACGTTTCGACTTCGCTGGTTTAACCGCGTGTCGTGATGCGGAGTTGAAAAGCCCGTCGCCCCGGTGGTGCCGGTGTTTTTACGCGTTGACCGCGTCGTGTCGCGCGGCCATCGCTCCGCGCCATGCGCTTCTTCTCCGACAATGCTGCCGCCTGTCACCCGGCGGTACTCGACGCCCTCGCCGAGGCGAACCGGCTCGACACTGCCTATGACGGCGACGCGTGGAGCAGACGCCTCGACGGCGCTTTCTCCGACCTATTCGAAGCACCGGTCCGCGCGCTGTGGGTGACCACCGGCACCGCCGCCAACTGTCTCGCGCTCGCCGCGCTGTGTCCGCCCGAAGGCGCCATCTTGTGCCACCGCGACGCGCATATCGAGGTCGATGAAGCCGGCGCGCCGGGATTCTTCACCCACGGCGCGAAGCTGACCTTGCTCGAGGGCGAGGGCGCGAAACTTACCCCCGCGACAATCGAAGCCGCCTGCGACCGCGTGCGCGCCGACGTCCACCAGGTCCAGCCGCGCGCGCTGTCGATCACCAACGCCTCCGAATATGGCCTCGCCTACCGCGCCGCAGAAGTCGCCGCGATCGGCGAGGTCGCCAAGCGCCGCCGCCTCGGTTTCCACATGGACGGCGCGCGCTTCGCCAACGCCATCGCGGCGACCGGCGAATCGCCCGCCGATGTGACGTGGCGCGCGGGGGTCGACGCGCTCAGCTTCGGCTTCGTCAAGAATGGCGGGATGAGCGCCGAGGCGCTGATCTTCTTCGACACCGCGCTCGCCGACGAAACCCTCCGCCGCCGCAAACGCTCGGGCCACTTGCTGTCGAAGGGCCGTTACCTCGCCGCGCAATTGCTCGCGCTGCTTAAGGACGATCGCTGGCTCGCCAACGGCCGCGCCGCCAACGCCGCCGCAACGGCGCTCGCCGAAGCCGCCGGGCCCGAACGACTGGTCCACCCGGTCGAAGCCAACGAACTGTTCGTCCGCATGACCCCCGACGAAGCCGCCCGCCTGCGCGCCGCCGGTTATGACTTCTACGACTGGGGCCCCGACGAGGCTCGTCTCGTCACCAGCTGGGACCAGGACATGACCGCGGTCGCCGGACTCGCCGCGGCGATCCGCGAACTGTGACCAACCCTGCAAGCGGCGAGCATCGCTTCCGCGAGATCATTCTGCCGTTCATCGTCTTCACCGCGATCTGGGGCTCGACCTGGATCGTCATCCGCGACCAGCTCGGTGTCGTTCCGCCGCAATGGTCGGTGACCTACCGCTTCATCCTGGCGGCCGCCGCGATGGCGGTGATCGCCCGGTTCAAGGGCCATAAGCTTCGCCTGACGCGCGGCGGTCTCG
>JBKJMA010000032.1:0-15291 GCA_046596505.1 Sphingomicrobium sp. | reverse complement strand
CATGGTCGCCGAGAAGAACAGGATCTGGCGCTCGGAGGGCAGGCGCTGGCAGATCCATTTCAGCGCATGGATGAAGCCCAAATCGAGCATCTGGTCGGCTTCGTCGAGGACGAGGATTTCGAGACGGCTCAAATCGATCGCGCGCTGATCGACCAGGTCGAGCAGGCGGCCGGGGGTAGAGACCAGCACGTCAAGCCCGCGCGCGACATCGCGCACGCTCTTATTGGGTGCGGTGCCGCCGAAGATGACACCAACACTGAGGTTGATGTTCTTGGCGTAGGTGCGCGCGCTCTCGGCGATCTGCGAGGCAAGCTCACGGGTCGGGGCGATCACCAGCATGCGGCAACGGCCCGGCGCGGCCTTCTTGCCCGAAGCGACCAGCCGGTCGATCGAGGGGAGCATGAAGGCAGCGGTCTTGCCGGTGCCGGTCTGGGCGATGCCGAGGAGGTCGCGGCCGCTCAGGACGGTCGGGATGGCCTGCGCCTGGATCGGCGTCGGCGTGAAGTAATTTTTCGACGCGAGCGCATCGAGGACGGGCTGCGAGAGCCCGAGGGATTGGAATGTCGTAATGGGTAATACCTTGAGTGGCCGCGCACACCGCGCCGGATTGGCACGGAGGGGACGACGGGAATGTGGGGCGCCCCGCGTGATAGGAGAGCTTGAAGCGATTAATCGCTCGAGACACCGCCGGGGGCCACTTATCCTCGTTGCGAGGTGGGTCCGATCACGCTGCATGTGTCCCGTGATGTTGGACCGTTAGAGGCGGGCGGCGCAAAAGTCCAGTTATTTGTGCGGCGCAGCAACGACAGGAGTCAGGCGGGGCCGACTTGCCCATCCGCGACGTTGAAGCGGGACGCCATTCCGATCGGCTCGAACAATGCCGGTTCAGTGCCCGTCATCCACACCTGACCTCGCCCGTCGAGGCGGTCGAACAGCGCCGCGCGACGCGCTGGATCGAGGTGCGCGGCAACCTCGTCGAGCAGCAGGATCGGCGCCATCCCGCGCCGCTCCGCGACCAGTTCGGCATGGGCCAGGACGAGGCCAAGGAGGAGTGCTTTCTGCTCGCCGGTGGAAGCGCGTGCCGCCGGCTGGTTCTTGGCGACATGCAGCACCGACAGATCCTGTCGATGCGGCCCCTCGGTCGCCCGTCCGGCAGCGGCGTCCCGGCCACGATTGGTGCGCAGCCGGATAGCCAGGTCTCCCGCGGGTCCTCCCTCCAGCGACAGGGCGGCGCGCGGGAAGTCGGTTGCGGGAGCGGAGGCAATCGCCTCGCCAAGCGCCTCGACGGTTCGCACGCGGGCTTCAGCGAGCGCGGCGCCATGTTCGGCCATGCCCGCCTCGAGTGCCGCGAGCCACGCCGGGTCGGCATTGTCCGGCTCGGCCAGCAGCTTGTTTCGCGCCCGCATCGCCGCTTCATACCGCGCGGCATGGCTGGCGTGGGTCGGCTCGAGCGCCAGTACCAGCCGGTCGAGGAACCGCCGCCGGTCGCCCGCGCTGCCCGCAAATAACCGGTCCATCGCTGGGGTCAGCCACAGTACCGAAACCCGTTCGCTAAGCGCATTGACCGACGTCGGAGCGCCATTGATTCGCACCTGTCTTCGCTCCGGCGCGGTGGCGAGCGTCCCGGTGGCAAGGTCGGCGTCACCGGCGAGGCGGGCGGCGACACCGAATCCGCCCGGCCCGCTGCTCCGCGCCATCTCGCCCAGCGCCGCGCCGCGTAAGCCTCGACCGGGCGCCAGCAGGGACACCGCTTCGAGAATATTGGTCTTGCCCGCGCCATTATCGCCGGTGAGCACGACGAAGCCCGGGCCCGGCTCAATGATCGCCTCGCCGTAGGAACGGAAATCGGTCAGGGTCAGGCGGGTCAGCGGCACTCGCCTGTCCTAGCGCCCGCCCGATTTCGGGCAAGCACGCCGAATCCGTGGCACTTTGCAAACCGGACTGGGTTATGGAGGGATCGATTGCGTCGCTCCCGCCCGAAAGACCCGTTCCCATGAACAATCCCTTCGCCCTGTGGTCCAGCATGCTCAATGCCGGCCGGATGATAAGCGAGACTGCCGAGGCGGCGCAGGCGGTCATCGCCAGCCGCTCCGAGACGATCGCCGCCGCGACACGCAACCCGCTCGACGCCGACACCCGTGAACTGAACCGCATGGTCAGCGAGAAAGGCACCGCCTTCGCCAGCGCCGGGGCGAGCTTGGCGAGCGATTGGAACGGAATGCAGAGCGACCTGTTCGCTCAGGCGCAGGCAATCGGCCGCCTCTGGATGAGCGGCCACCTCCCCACCCCGCGCGCAACCGGCGCGATTCTAGCTCGCGGCCAGCGCATTAACGAACGCGCGCTGAGCAGCGGGATAAAGGCGCTAAGACCAATCCACGCAACGGCGACGGCGAATCGGAAAAGGTTGGCGAAGGACTAAGCCTGTTAGAGACCGAGCTTTAGGCCAACTGCTAAAGGCAGGGCTTTCCCTTGCCCGCTGAATATTAAACCCGCATCGGCATGATGACGTAGAGCGCGTCGCTCTTGTCGTTCTCCCGCAGCAGCGTCGGCGCGGCGGCGTCGGCGAGGTGGACTTCGACACTATCGCCTTCGATCTGCGTGAGGATGTCGAGTAGATAACGGGCGTTGAAGCCGATCTCAAGGGCGTCGGCGGTATAGTCGGCAGCGAGTTCCTCGGTCGCAAGCCCATTCTCGGGGCTGGTGACCGACAGCGTCACGCGGTCGCGGTCGAGCGCAATCTTGACCGCGCGGGTTTTCTCGCTGGCGATGGTCGAGACACGGTCGACGCCGGCGGCGAAGCTCTTCGGGTCGAGTTTGAGCAACTTGTCGTTGCCGGTCGGGATGACCCGGTTGTAGTCGGGGAAGGTGCCGTCAATCAGTTTCGAGGTCAGCACCGCATGGCCGAGGTTGAAGCGAATTTTGGTCGGCGAGAGCGACACTTCGAGCGTACCCTCGACTTCGTCGAGCAGCTTGCGGATCTCCGCCACGCACTTCTTTGGGATAATAACGTCGGGCATGCCGTCGGCGCCGTCCGGCTTGGCGACGGTGACCCGCGCCAGCCGGTGGCCGTCGGTCGCCGCAGCCTTTAGCCTGTCATCGGCGACGTGGAGGAAGATGCCCATCAGATAATAGCGAGTCTCTTCGCTCGAGATGGCGAAGCGGGTCTTGTCGATGATCTGCCGCAGCGTCGCAGCGGGCAGCTCGAACCGGGTCGGCAGTTCGCCCTCGGCGATCACTGGGAAATCGTCGCGTGGCAGCGTCGACAGGTTGAACCGCGCGCGGCCGGCGACGACCTGCATCTTGCCATCGGCGGCGGACAGTTCGACCTGGCTTCCCTCGGGTAGCTTGCGAACGATGTCGAAGAAGGTGTGCGCCGAAACCGTGGTCGCGCCGGCCTGGCTGACCTGCGCCGGGACATGCTCGTCGACCTGAAGGTCGAGGTCGGTCGCCATCAGGCGAATACTGCCGCCCTCCTCGGCTTCGATCAGCACGTTGGACAGGATGGGGATGGTGTTGCGGCGCTCGACGACCGACTGGACGTGGCCGAGGCTCTTCAACAGGGTTGCCCGCTCGATCGTCGCCTTCATGTGTCGTCCTTGCCCCCGGCTGTTCGTTGGTCAGCGGCCACTATAGCGGCGGCGATGGCCGGTGCCAGTGGCCTCGCGCGCTTTTGTCTGAACAGCGCAGCCACCTGCTCGAAGTCCGACCGGCGGGGGTTACCGAAGCGCGGCGATCGCAGTGACGGTGCGGCGGGCGTGGTCGTCGAGCGCCTCCAGCTCCATGCTGATGCCACTGCCACGCGAAGCCTCGATCGCCCTGGCCACGCGGCCGAGCGCGATCGCGCCGAGGTTGCTGGCGGCGCCGCTGAGGCTGTGCGCCTCGGCCCGCGCGCCGCCGATGTCGCCGCAATCGATCAATTGGCGGATGCGGGCGGGGGAGCGCTCGAGTTCGGCGACGAGCAATTCGAGCAGGTCGCGAACCCTGACCGCGCCCAACACGTCGCATAACTCCTCGTAGCGCGCGCGGTCGAAGACAGTCCCTGGGGTGTCCTCATGTGCCGTATTTCCTGCCGCTGCCCCGATAACGTCGGTCGGCTGCGTAATTGCCCCACCGATCGCGGCGAGACGCTGGGCCAGCGCGGCGTGGTCGATTGGCTTCGTCAAAATGTCCGTCAGCCCAGCGCCGTCGTAGAACCGCCGGCGCTCGGCCGAGGCATCGGCGGTCAGCGCGATGATTGGCACGTCTGCGCTGGCGGACCCCGAACCACGGATCGCGCGCGTTGCGGCGAGGCCGTCCATCACCGGCATCTGCATGTCCATCAGGATGCAATCGAACCGCCGCGCCGCGGCGATCTCCACCGCCAGGCGGCCATTCTCGACGCAGGTCGCGCGATGCCCGAGGCGCCGCAGGATCGCACTGATGAGCATCTGGTTGACCGGGTTATCCTCGGCGACAAGCACGTCGAGTGATGTGGCGCTGGCCTCCTGTTCGGGCGGGTCGATCTGCCCGTTTTCTCCTTGCGCATCGGGCATCTCCAGTTCGAGCCAGAAGGTCGAGCCGCGACCGCTGCACGATCTGACCCCGATCTCACCCCCCATCGCGTCGACCAGCCTGCGGCTGATCGCGAGACCTAGCCCGGTCCCGCCGAACCGGCGCGAGGTTGCCGCATCGGCCTGCACGAATGGTTCAAAGAGGGTGCCGAACTTGTCTTCGGCGATCCCGATGCCGGTGTCGCCTACCTCGATTCGCCAGCGCTGCAACTGGTCGCCAGCGGGGCGCGACGTGAGGGCGACCGTGACATGTCCGGCGGGCGTGAACTTGATGGCGTTGCTGAGCAGATTGCTGACAATCTGTTGGAGCCGCACGGGATCTCCGCGAACCCTGCGATTGTCCACGACTCCCTTCTCGAACGACAGCACCAATCCTTTATGGGAGGCTGCGCCATCGAACAGGTCGAGAGTCGACTGGAGCAATTCCTCGATGTCGAAGTCGCGATTCTCGAGGACGATCTTGCCGGCATCGATGCGCGAGAAGTCGAGGATGTCGTCGAGCACCGTCATGAGCAGGTCAGCCGACTGTTTGAGGGTCGTCAAGTAGCGGTCCCGCTCGGATGGAGCCGGGTCGGCGCGAAGCAATTCGATCATGCCGAGTACGCCGGTCATCGGAGTGCGGATCTCGTGGCTCATAGTCGCGAGAAAGTCGCTTTTGGCATGCGCCGCGGCCCGTGCCTCATCGCGCGCGCGAATGAGTTCCGCCTGGTTGATCTCTTCGCCGCTGATGTCACGGATCACCCCGAACAAGCCGGTACATGCGCCGCGCAAATCACGCTCAGCCTGCGCGATCAGGCTGATGTGCCTGATTTCGCCGGCCAGCATGAGCCGTGCGCCGCAAGCGCCCGTGCCATTATCGCGCCGCGCGGTTGCCAGCATTCGCATCACCCGCCGCCTGTCTTCTTCATGAACAAGCGACAGGATGGTGGCCGGTTCTAGCGGAGTCGAGCGCGCAATATCGAGAATCAGCTGCATCTCGGGCGAGCAATCAAGGCGCGCGGTGGCGACGTCGAACCACCAGTGGCCGACGTGCGCCATGCTTTCGGCAAGGGTCAGCAGGCGGTTGGTCTCGGTCAGCCTCGCCGCTGCGTCGGCGGCGGGCAGCTCGATCCGTCGACGGGCATCGACGTCGTGCACCGTCACGATGAGTTCGCGCGGTTTGCCGGTTACAGGATCGATCGTCGGACGGGCACTGGCCTCGACCCAGAGGTAGCCGCCAGTGCGACGGTGGTGGCGAAACTGCGCGGTGGTTTCGACCGGCCCGCTTTGCATGACGGGGAATAACGTCACAAGCGCCGCGAGATCGTCGGGGTTGACGAAGTCGGCGAAGAGGCGGCCAACGAGGTCGTCGGGACAATAGCCGAACAATCGCCGCGCGGCGCTCGAAGCGAATCTAGTATAGCCATCGAGATCGAGCCGCATGACGACGTCGCGCGAATTTTCGGCCAGCAAGCGATATCGTTCCTCGCTGGCCTGTAGCGCGCGTTCAGCCTCCCGGCGGGGGGTCAAATCGACGAGCCGCGCAATGAAGCCGAGGGTCCGCCCGTTGACGATTTCGGGATTGAACCTGAGTTCTACCCAGCCGGAAACCGTTCGATTTCGATAGCGCAAATTCTCGCTGACCACGATGTGCAGCGTGCGCGCGCGTTCCCATAGCGCTTGCGCGACAGGCCGATCGTCGGGTTCAATGAAACTCTGCCAGGACTCATCGTTCAAACTTGTCGGCGTACTGCCGGCAAGCTCGGTCCAACGCGTATTGCTGGTGCCGACCGCGCCATCCACTCCGACGTGAAGCAGCCCTGCCGGAGATGCCTCGGCGATGCGTTGGGCAAGCCGCTCGCTGTTGCGCCACGCGGCGTCGATCCGATCGCGGTCGCCGATCGCCGCCTTCACCGGTAAAACAAGCATAACCATCGTGGCGATAAAGGCCTGGAGAATGTAGATGTGCTCGGTCAGGCCCGAACGGGCATCGGCGATTGGGCCAATGCCGGCTGCGGTGAAGCTAATCGCAATAACCGTGACTGCGGCGACCACCAGCATAGCCCAGAACAAGCGCAATCGGATTGCGGCGACGAGCACTATCGGGGCGATCAGGAAAAGGACAGGGTTGTCGGGCTGGCTAAAGACTAGTGCGGCGAGCGCCGGGACCATCAGCACAATCGCCACGCGTTCCAACCCGCCCACCGACGGTATTCGGCGGTCGGTTGGGCTGACCGCAAGCAGCGTCGGTGTCACAATCAGCAATCCAAGCACGTCTGAGCCGTACCAGCTGGCGAATGTCGCTAGCGGCGGCGACCCGTTCGACCAGACAAGCCATGCCGTGGCGGCGCCAGCCGACAGTAACGGCGCAGTAGCGGTGGCGAACAGAAACCGACCGAGCACGGCGCTTGAGAAACAATCGCGAGGGCGGACCCCGCGGCTCACCGCAAAGACCACGGCGGCAATCTCGATCGTGTTGCAGGTGCTGAGCCAGGCCGCGGTCCCGGCCTGATCGCCCACGAGAATATTGGCGGCGACGTTGCCGATTAGCCCGGCCAAGATCAACAATGGCCGGTCGGCGGGTGCGTGCCGCAGCAATACTGCCACCGCTAGCCCGTTGGCGAGCCACACCGAGGCAATGCGCCCCGTGCTGCGGGTTAGGCTAATCCCGCCCCACGCCAACAGGAAGATGGCAACGCCGAACAGCAGCGCGGCAAGTACGGATCGCAACGTTGGCCGGGCGAGATGCGCGCCACAGGACACGCCTCGCCTCATCTTTTCCCCGATCATGGCTGTCTCCGATCCAGCCGAGCAATCCCTCCTATTGCAGGGTTGGGATCACCGCGGGGGGGAGACTGTTTCGTTTCGGAGCCTAGTGTCGTTGACGCGTCGTATGTTCCGCCGCGTTTCCGAGTGTGGCAACAGCATGCTGCAGACGGGAAGATCGATTCAGCCTACGATCGGACGAGGTCCGAAACCGATCAAGCTGCTGTTCGGGGGAAATCGGACCGGCGGGTACGCAATCCGCTATTAAAGCGCTCGTGCAAGCCGGGCGAAGGCGTCGATGTCGCTTTCGTCGTGATAGAGGCCAAGTCCGATTCGCAACACGTCGCCGCGCACGTCGGTGATGCAGCCTTCGTGCACCAACTGCGCGCACCAGTCGGCGGCGCTAGGCGAGCGGAAGGCAAGGAAGCGCGCATGGGGGCCGCGGCCGAGCGGGTTGAGCAGCCGCGCTTGTCCGAGCGGGGTTTTGCCGAGCACGTCGAGCAGGCGCCGCTGGAGCGCCGCGACATGGGCCGTGATGGCCGCGGTGGTCAGTCCCTCGGCCTCGAGCATCTGCTGGACCGCGAGGAAGCGGTAAAGCCCCGAGGCATCGAATGTCGCGCCCATGAAGCGCATCGCGTCGGGCGCGTAACCGACCTGCCCGGGCGGGAGGCCGAGTTCGTCGAACTCGGCGTACCAGCCGGTAATCGGGGGTCGTGGACCGAAACCGGGCGGGCAGTGCATGAACGCAACCCCCTCGCCGGCCATCACGTATTTATAGCCGCCGCCGACGAAGAAGGCGGTTTCGCCCAGCTGCGCAGGGAAGGGCGATTCCAGCGCCATGAAGCTGTGGTAGCCGTCGATCACGACCCATGGTCCGTCGGCACGGCCAAGCGTGGCGATCGGCGCGACGTCAACGAACAGTCCGCTGCCGAACATCAGCTGCGAGACGAATATCAGGTCGTGCGAGTCGGCCTGAGCGACGATCCGCTCACAAAGATCGGGCCCCACGGCAATGCGGGTAACGATCATTTCGCCTGCTTCTTCCCACCGCGCAAATTGTCGACGGGCGCTGTGGAATTCTCCATCGGTGGTGAGGATGCGCAGCTGGTCGCCGGCCCCGCGCGGGCAGGCGGCGGCGAGGCGGATGAGCAGGTCGTGGGTGTTGGTGGCGAAGACGATCGCATCGGGGCGAGCGGTGCCGAGCTCGGCCGCGACCCGCGCCTGCGCTTCGGGCCAGACCTCGCCCATAATCCGGTCCCACTTTTTATCGGCGAAGCGCGCGGCGTCGTTCCAGCATTGGAGCTGGCCGACATAACTCGCGTCGGGCCACAAATGATGGCTATGCGCGGCCAGGTGTAAGCGGCCGGGCGCGGCCCCGAGCGAGCGCGTGAAGAGGCGCTTGAAGCTCACAGTTCGGTGCGCAGCGCCCACAGCGCGGGAAAGGCGCGCTTCGACAAGGTCGAGGCGAGGTAAGCAGCGCCTTCCGACCCACCCGTGCCCCGCTTGCCACCGATGATCCGGGTAACGGTGAGCAGGTGTTTGTGCCGCCAGGCGGCGAGCGCGTCGTCGATATCGACCAGTTTCTCGGCGAGCTGGTAGAGGTCGAACCATTTCTCGCTGTCGCGATAGACGGCGAGCCATGACGCGGCGATCGCGTCGTCATCGCCGATCCCGAACCCGGCGCGGGCCAGCGCGGCATTGGCCTCGTCCCCCAGGCTCGGTTCGGCCAGCGCGGCTTCAAGCTTGGCCCGGCCGGCGGTGCCGCCCTCCTGATAGGCGAGAAGGCTTTCGTCCTTGAGGCCGAGGCGAAACTCGAGCTCGCGGAACTGTGCTGACTGGAAGCCCGACGAGGTCCCCAGCACATGGCGGAAGGCCGAATAATCGACCGGGGTCAGCGTTGCGAGCACGTCCCATGACAGGGTCATCACCGACTGGATGCGACTGACCCGCGACAGTGCCTTATAGGCTTCGGCGAAGCGGTCGGCGCGGACGAGGTCGATCGCCAGCGCCACTTCGTGAAGCATCTGCTTGAGCCACAATTCCTTCGTCTGGTGAATGACGATGAACAGCATCTCGTCGTGCAGCTTTGACCGCGGATGCTGCGCGGCGAGGAGCTGTTCGAGGCTCAGATAGTCGGCATAGGTCATGCCGGCGGGGGTCGCGGTCATGCCCGACAACCTAGTGCCTGATCGTTCGAGATGGAAGCGCGAAGCGCTTCAATCGGAAGCGCGAGTAGGCTTACTGGCCCTGGCCCCCGCCCGGCTGGGCAGCGCCCATTCCGCCCGATCCGACCATGCCGATATTGCCGAAGATCTCGTCGAAGAAACTGCGCTTGCGGCCGAGCGTCGGGGTCGACTTGCGCAGCGGGCTGATCGAGGCGATCTTTTCCTTGCCGGTGGAGTCGACAGCGGCAACGTTGCCCGCCGCATCGAAGCGGACGTGGAGCACGTCCTGCTTGCTCACGCGCGGATTGCGGAAGGCGATCGCCGACGTATCGCGCGACAGGTAATACCAGTCGCTGTCGGCGAATTGCCCGCCGAAGGTCGGCCGGCCGAGTGTCTTCTGGACCGAGTCCTTGTTGTCAACGCCGGGCTGGATCGCCGCGGCCAGGGTCTTGTCCATGACATAGCCGCGATGGTCGCGGATGCCGGCGCAGCCCGACAGGAGGAGCGCGGCCGTGATGGCGATGAGGGGCAGGCGGCGGGTCATGAAATCTCCTTCGGGCCGCTTGTTTCGCGGTCCTTCGCGCTCAATATGCGGGAGGGCGCCCGTGAAGCAAGGCGCAAAGGACTCTTTGCCATGCCATCCCTCTTCGCCAGGCTGCGGCCCGCGCCCCCTCCTTCGAGCGTCGCATATGACGCTGCGGTGAACGTCGCGCGCCAGCCGCACTGGTATCGCGCGGGCGCGGTGCCCGACACGATGGACGGTCGCTTTGCGGTGCTCGCGACGGTTTGCGCGCTGGTTGCACTGCGGCTCGAGGCGGACGGAGAGGCGGGGAATGCGCCGGGCATCGCGCTGACCGAGGCATTCATCGCCGATATGGACGCACAGATGCGCCAGGAAGGATTCGACGCGACGCTCGGCAAGAAGGTGCGTCACCTCGTCGGCAGCCTCGCGAGCCGGGTCGACCGCTGGCGCGGGGTGACCGACGCGAACTGGAACGAGGTCGTGCGGCGCAGTCTCTATCGCGACGATCCGGTAGCCGACGAAGCGCTGGCGCATTCGGTTGCCGAGATCGGCGTATTGCGGGAGAGACTCGCGGCGCTGACGCTCGATAAGATGATCGAGGGCCACTGGGCGTGAGGGATTTCGCCCACCGTCTCCAGATCGAGTCGATTCGCGACGGCGACCGGCTCGACCTAACCGCCGACGAGGCCGAGCGCGCGGGGGTCGCCAGGCGACTCGACCTGCTCGCGCTCGACCGGCTCGAGGCGCACGTCATGCTCCACCGCGAGGGCAAGACGGTGAAGTGTGACGGCCGGGTCAAAGCGCAACTCGCGCAGGCCTGCATTGCCAGCGGCGAACCCGTCCCGGCGGCGATCGACGAGCGGTTCAGCCTGGTGTTCGTGCCGACGCCCAAGGTCGACGCGCCCGAAGCCGAGGTCGAACTTGGCGGAGACGACCTCGACACGATGTTTCATGACGGCCAGGCGATCGATCTCGGTCTGGCGATCGCCGACACACTCGCGCTCGCGCTCAACCCTTATCCGCGCGGCCCCGCCGCCGATGAGGCGTTGAAGGCGGCTGGCGTGTTGAGCGAAGCGGAAGCGGGGCCGTTTGCCGCGCTGGCCAAGTTGAAGGGTGGATCGACGAGTGAGTGACGGGTTGACGGCGAACGGACCGAAGCGCGCCGGTCGGCCGCTGCTGATCACCGATTGCGACGAAGTGTTGTTGCACATGGTCGCCCATTTCCAGGAGTGGCTCGACGAGGCGCACGACATCCACTTCGCGTTCGAGACCGGCCAGTTCGCCGACGCGCTCACACATCGGCCGAGCGGCGAAACGCTGCCCGATGCGCGGGTGTGGGAACTCCTCACGCGCTTCTTCCGCGAGGAGATGGACCGCCAGACCGCCACTCCCGGCGCGATCGAGGCGCTGCGCGAAATCGGCGAGGTGGCCGACATCGTCGTGCTAACCAACCTTGGTTACGACGCGCAGCCGCTGCGCGTCGCGCAACTCGCCAGCCACGGGATCCACTATGAAGTGGTCTGTAATCAGGGCGGCAAGGGCGTACCGGCGCGGGCGATAATCGATCGTCACCAGCCAACCGTGACGGTTTTTGTCGACGATCTCCGCATGCACCACGCATCGGTTGCCAAGCACGCCCCCGAAGTGTGGCGGCTGCACATGATCGCCGAGCCGCGGCTCGCGCCGAACGTCGCCAAGCCCGAGGAGGCTCACGCGCGGATCGATGACTGGGCGACGGCGAAGCAATGGATCTTGCAGAAATTCGAGGAAGGACCAGCAGCGTGAAGACGGCATTCATTACCGGCGTGACGGCGGGCATCGGCGAGGCATGTGCGAAGCGGTTCGTTGGCGACGGCTGGCGGGTGATTGGTACCGGCCGGCGGACCGAACGGTTGAAAGCCCTCGCCGAGGAACTGGGGGAAAATTTTACCCCGGTCGAGCTCGACATGCGCGACACGTCCCGGGTGATCCAGACCGCGCAGGACCTCCCGCCGATCGACCTGCTGATCAACAATGCCGGCTACGCGACCGCGGCCGTTCCGCTTCAGGAGGCCGAACTCGATCCGATCCTGGGCATGATCGAAACCAACATCACCGGGCTGGTCGCGCTGACGAGGACGCTGCTGCCAAGCCTCATCGAGACAAAGGGCGCGATCATCAACCTGTCGTCGGTCGCGGCTAGCTATCCCTATCGTGGCGGGTGCAATTACGCCGGGACCAAGGCGTTCGTCCGCCAGTTCACGCTCGACCTGCGCTGCGACCTTCAAGGCACCGGCGTGCGCCTGACCTCGATCGAGCCCGGGATGGTCGAAACCGAGTTCACGGTGGTCCGTAACGGCGGCGACCAGGCAAGTTCCGACGCTTTCTACGCCGGGGTCGACCCGATGACCGCCGATGATATCGCCAGCACGATCCACTGGGTCGCAACGCTCCCGTCCCACCTTAACATCAACACGCTGGAGCTGATGCCGGTCAACCAGAGCTGGGCGGGGTTTGCGATTCACCGCCCGGAGGCTTGACCGCAGGGCGCTCAAGAACGCCCGGAGGCTTGACCGCAGGGCGCGCCCGGTGTTGAGGCAAGCTCCATGAGCATCGAATCCCGCCTCGCCGAACTCGGCATCGCCCTTCCCCAGGCCGCCGCGCCGGTCGCCGCCTATGTGCCGGCGGTCGAAGTCAACGGCCTGCTCCATATTTCGGGACAGATCTCGTTCGCCGAGGACGGCAGCCTGATCAAGGGCCGGCTCGGCGAAGGGCTCGAGCTCGATGACGGGATCGCGGCCGCACGGCGTTGCGGGATCATGCTGCTCGCCCAGATCAAGGCCGCGCTCGGATCGCTCGATCGGGTCGAGCGGATCGTCAAGCTCGGCGTTTTCGTCAATTCGCACGGTGACTTCACCGACCAGCCCAAGGTCGCCAACGGCGCCAGCGAACTGATGGTCGAAGTGTTCGGCGAGGCCGGCAAGCATGCCCGCTCGGCGGTCGGCGTCCCGGTGCTGCCGCTCGGCGTCGCGGTCGAAGTGGATGCGGTCGTCGCCGTCAAAGCCTGACCCTCTCGCGCCGGGCCCAGCGGGGTTCGCGCATCGCGGACTCCACGGACAGGGTGTTCCCGAGAACAGCCTTGCCGCCTTCCGCGGGGCGTTCGACGCGGGCGCGGGCATCGAATGCGATGTGCGCCTGTCGCGCGACGACCTGCCGATGATTTTTCACGACCCCGACCTCAAGCGATTGTGCGGCGAGTCGGGGTCGGTCGAAACCCTCAGTGCCGCAACGCTCAGCGGCAAGCGGCTTTTGGCCACCGGGGAGCCGATCCCGCGCTTGGCCGACCTCATGATGCTCGCCGCCCGCCGCGTCCCGCTGCTGATCGAACTCAAGACCGCGCGCAACGCCGCCCGGCTGACCGAAGCGGTATGCCGCACGCTCGGCGCGGTCCCGGGTCCGGTCGGCGTGATGAGCTTCGACCCGCGCGTCGGTGCGTGGCTGGCGCGGCATCGCCCCGACGTCCGACGGGGGCTGGTTTTGTCGGGACGGGATTCGCCCCTCGCGCGTTGGCTCAAGTTGATGATCTCGCGTCCTCACTTCATTGCTGTGAACTGCGCCACGCTTGGCGAGCGGTGGGTGCGGCGCGCAGGCGTGCCGGTTTATTCATGGACGATTCGCACCCTCGCCGAACGCGCGGAGGCCGCGCCCCACGCCGACTCGCTGATCTGGGAAGCCGATGGCCGACCGTGACCAGGAGATCATCGCGCGCATCGCGCCGTCGGTCGGCTCGGTCGACGCGGCGGCTTGGGACGCGCTCGATGGTCGCGACCCGTTCACCGGCCACGCCTTCCTGACGTTGCTCGAAACTTCCGAGAGTGTCGGGCGGCACAGCGGCTGGAGCCCGGCGCCGCTGCTTGTCGATGACGCGGACGGAAAGCTAGCGGCCGCCGCGCCGGCCTATCTCAAGGCGCACAGCCAGGGTGAATATGTTTTCGACCATGGCTGGGCCGAGGCATGGCAACGGGCTGGCGGCGACTATTACCCCAAGCTGCAGATCGCCGCTCCGTTCACCCCGGTGCCGGGACGGCGACTGCTCGGCACCCGCCCGCAGGCGTTGATCGCCGCCGCCGAGACTGTCGTTGTGCAAAACGCCCTGTCATCGGCCCACGCGACCTTCATCGCCGACGAGGAAGTCGCCGAGTTCGAGGCTCGCCGCTGGCTGATCCGCGACGGTATCCAGTATCACTGGTTCAACCGCGGCTACGTCGATTTCGACGGATTCCTCGCCGCGTTGGCAAGTCGCAAGCGTAAGGCGATTCGCAAGGAACGGGCCGCGGCGCGCGACGGGCTCGAGTTCGTCCAATTGCGCGGGACCGAGATCGGGCCCGGCGCGTGGGATGCGATGTGGGGCTTCTACCTCGACACGGGCAGCCGCAAATGGGGCCAGCCATACCTGACCCGCGCCTTCTTCGACGGACTGGGCGAGGCCCTTGGTGACGCGGTCCTGTTGTTCCTCGCGCTGCGCGACGGACGGCCGATCGCGGGGGCGCTCAACCTGGTCGGCGAAGACACACTCTATGGTCGCTACTGGGGTTGCACCGAGGAGGTGCCGTTCCTTCATTTCGAGCTCAGCTATTACCAGGCGATCGAGTGGGCGATCGCCAACGGCCTTGGCTCGGTCCAGGCCGGCGCGCAGGGCGAGCATAAATTGGCGCGCGGTTATGAGCCGGTGGTGACGCGTTCGGCGCACTACCTCCCCGACCCCAATTTTCGTACAGCGGTAGCGAATTTCGTCGCCGGGGAACGGCGCGCAATCGCGCGGGAACTCGAAACAATGCGCGAGATGCTGCCCTATCGGCGCTCCGGCTCGGAATAGACCGCGACCTCGCGGCCGGCCGCCGAGGTGCGGGCGCGATACATGCCCGGGGTGGTAAAGCCCCACGCCGCTTCGCCTTTTGGCGACACCGCGATGAGCCCACCCGTCCCACCGAGCGTCCCGACATCGGCCAGCACCGCGTCGAGTGCATCCTGCAGGCCCGCGCCGGTCAGCGCGGCGCGGGCGGCGATGGAGCATAGTCCGCACGTCCTGTTGACCTATGCGGGCGCCGACCGCTTCGCGCGCGAGCGGGGGTTGGAGCAGGTCGCCAACGACTGGTTCGTCACACCCGACCGCCGCGCCCAGCTCGACAAGGTGCTTGCTGCCGGCGGCGGGTTCGACGCCGATATCAAATATGGCACGATCGGCGCTGTCGCCTGCGACATGGCAGGCCATGTCGCGGCGGCGACCTCGACCGGCGGGCTGACCGCCGATCCGGCCCCAGCGCTTGGC
>JBKJMA010000127.1:0-2715 GCA_046596505.1 Sphingomicrobium sp. | reverse complement strand
TCGGTATTGAGAAACGGGCTGCCCTTCTTGGCGCGCTGGGCGCGGTCGAAATCGTCTTCCATGGATCCTCGGCGTGTTCGGCGAAGGCACCACGCCGTCCGCTGCGCCGGGAATGGTCATGCCCGATGATCGCCGGGAGGCTCGCAAATCGACCCCCCTCGTTTCCGATCCACCTCGACTCGCCAGAACATGGAAGTGCCCCGCCGCGCTTCGCGCGGCGGGGTGATCACCGGCTCAGCGGGACCAGATCAGCGCCTGCTCGCCGCCCTCGCCTTCGATCAGCGAAGCGTAGATCGGACCCGGGAAGCTGGGGTCGTCGAGCTTGAGCGAGAGGTAGTCGCGGCCTTCGCGCGAGGTCTTCTTCCATGCCGCGCCGAACTCGACGGCGGCGTTGAACACGCGGTAGTCGGGGGCCTTGTCATTCTCCTTTTCGGACGGGCGGATGGTCGCTTTGACGTTGAGAGTGAGGGTGCGGATAGTGCCGGCGAGCATGCCATTGTCGCCGCTGGTGAAGGTTCCGATCTGTGCCATGATGTCAGTCTCCTGTGCTGGTCGGGACCGCCCGATGCGGCCTCGATGGCGCCTTGAGGCGATGCGGCGGCCGGTCCGCACCCGCAGGGCCGAAGCGCAGCGGAGGACGGCGGAAGACGGGGTTTTTGCTGCGCGAGGAGACGCGAAGCGGCGGGGAAAAAGCTCGTGCGACGCCGTTGCGGGCTTAAGGCCGGGGCGCGTAGACGCCCGAACCGCAGCGCCAGGCCAGCCAATCGACGAGGCCGTGAGGGCGGTGGTGACATGCAAATAGCGTAGACGAGATGGCGTAGATCGGACCGGGAAGAAGCCGGTAAGTTGCTCGCCATACCCGCGTTTGGACTCGGCTAAGAGGACTTTTTGACCCTCGAAATGAATGACGGATGGGCTTGGGTTATCGCTGGCATCGCCTTCTGGCGTTCCAGTGGGGAAACAGACCGCAGCCGAATCAAGCTACAGTTATCGTTGAACAAATCGACCTGACTTAGCGCCGAAAAACTGGACGGAAGCGAAACGATCCTTTTGGAAAGGCGGGTCATCAGCGCTGTTTGTGGCAAGCTAGTGATTGAGCGATATCACCGCTCGCCGATGACCCGGGGGGCTTGTCATGTCTTCAACCGACATCGATTATTACGTTGCTGCGATCCATGAAGAACTGGCGCGCCAGTATCAGGCGCTGGTCGATCAGGCTGGGCTGCGCCCCAAACTTCGCATGAGGTTTGCGGGTGACGCAGCGCCCGATCAACCGGCTGCCGCCAGCGGCGCTTTCTCCTAAACAAGGCCGCGCGCCGGTGCCCAAAGGCGTCGGCGCGCGGCGATTTTTTGCCGAGTGATGGGCGGCGGCGGAAGCCGCCGCCCATATTATTATGCGGCCTGTAGCGCGTCTTTGGGCGCTACTTCGGCATCCTCTTCGCCGCCTATACGCGTCTCCGGCTCCACGACTGCGGCAAGCGCTTGCACTTCCTCGGGCGCATTTGCGCCCTCGAACAACGGCGCGACCTGGAGCGCATGGCTGACCATCCGGAACCCGCCCCGGTCGGTGTAGGCGGCGGGCGGAAACGCCAGCCAGCGTGGCAGCCATGCCCGCTGGGGCCGACCATTAGTGCCGTCGATGAAGTCGCGGACCAGCTGCTTTTGCGCCTTCACCTTCTCGCCCGCGTTGGCGCTGGCAACCGCTTCGCCGCCAATGTCGGCGAGCAACGCCTTGACGATGGCCTTGTCGCGGATCAGCTCGAAGAACGCCGCATCGGGCTGCCACATTGCGGCCATGTCGACCCCTAGATAAAGCCCGACCGCCTCGACCACCATGCTGCCTGCTTCAAGACTTTCGCCCATGGCGACCGCGATCACGTCGAAAATTTGGGCATCGGTCAGGGTTAGCAATCGCGCGAACAGTTCCGAAGTAGCATAGCCATCGCCATACCTGCCGACGACCGTCGCCGCCTCGGGATCGAAGTTCAACATTGCCAACACCGCGCGGCGCTTGGCATCGAACACAGCTTCTGCGGGCGCGTTCTCGATGCTCTCGGCGATGATGTCGCTGCCACTGCGTTGCGGGTCGGGCTGGACCCGGAACAGGTGCGAACCGGCAACGACATGCGCGACCATCAGCCGAAGTGCCGCGCCGGGATGGTCGGTCAGCGTCGTTCGCACCGCCGCATGGCGGTGCAAGTCGATATAAGTTTGCATGCTCGAACTGACCTCGGGGCGGCTTGGCTTGGCTGGTTCCGACTCGCCCTCACCGCTGGTCGCACGGCGCGCCTTTTCCGCGTCTCGGCGACTGACATAGCCTTCGTGAAACGCGACCTCGCCGCGCGGTGACACCGCAATATAAACCTTGCCGCCCTTAGCCTTGCCGGTCTTCTCATGCTCCCACATCTGGAAATAGTCGTGCGGCCCGAGGATCACGACTTCGCTCCACCGGTCTTCGAGATAGGCCAGTCGACGCGCATCGACCGCCGCCCGCTGCGCCTCCCAAAACTTGCCAGCGTCAGCAAAATAACCCTCGTCGCCGAACAGGTCGGCAACGATCTGACCGGGATAATTCGCAAGGTCGAACAGGGCCACGCTGGTCGCGATCGGCTGGCCGCCGAACAGCCACTGCTTCAAATTATGGCCGGTCGGCGCGTAGGCGTCCTTGTCATTCAAGAGCGCCAGCCATTCCTTCTGCTGCGCCTTGCTCGCCAT
>JBKJMA010000255.1:0-6890 GCA_046596505.1 Sphingomicrobium sp. | reverse complement strand
GCGCGGCTCTTCTGGCTGAGCCGCTGGATCAGCACCTCGATCTCCTTGCCGACGGTGATCATCAGGTCGGCGAGCTCGTCGACGATCAGCACGATCTGCGGCAGCGCGGCGTAGTCGAGCTGCTCCTCCTCGAACAGTTCCTCGCCGCTTTCGGGATCGAACCCGGTCTGGACCCGCCGCCCGAGCGGTTTGCCCTTGGCGATCGCCCCCGTCACCCGTTCGTTGAAGCCGGCGATGTTGCGCGCGCCGATGCTCGACATCTGGCGATAGCGGCGCTCCATCTCCTCGACCGCCCACTTGAGCGCACGCACCGCCTTGGCCGGCTCGGTGACCACCGGCGAGAGCAGGTGCGGGATGTCCTCGTACATCGACAGTTCGAGCATCTTAGGATCGATCATGATCATTTTGCATTCGTCCGGCCCGAGCCGATAGAGCAGCGACAGGATCATGCAGTTGAGCCCGACCGACTTGCCCGACCCGGTCGTGCCGGCGACGAGCAGATGCGGCATCGGCGCTAGGTCGGCGATGACTGGGTCGCCGGCGATATTCTTGCCGAGAATCAGTGGCAGCGACATATTCTGGTCTTCGAATGCCTGGCTGCCGATCAATTCGCGCAGCGCCACCGCCTCGCGCTTCACGTTGGGCAGTTCGATCCCGATCACGCTCCGCCCGGGGATAGTCGCGACGCGCGCCGACAGCGCCGACATGTTGCGCGCGATGTCGTCGGCGAGCTGGATCACCCGGCTCGCCTTGATGCCCGATGCCGGCTCCAGCTCGTACATCGTCACCACCGGACCGGGACGCACTTCGACGATGTCGCCGCGGACGTGAAAATCCTCGAGCACGCTCTCGAGCAGGCGGGCGTTGCGCTCGAGACCGGCACGATCGATTTGAGGTTTGCCTGTTTCGGGCGGGGGAGCGAGCAGGTCGATCGCCGGCATTGCGTAGCTGTCGCCGAGCGCGAGACTGGCTTGGCCCGCCGCGCGGCCCTTGCGCACCGCGTCCCGACGTTGGGAAGGCGCGATGCCGCTGGTCGGCTCGGTCACCGCGACGGCTGGACGCGAGCGCGGCGGGGCCGGTGCGGCATCGTTCATCGCCTCGCGGGGCTTGCGCCGTGGCTTCGGCTCACGCGGCAGGGCAGCAGGGTCGCGGCGGAAAAAGCCGGCAAGCCAAGCGCGTTCATCGGCGCCGATCGCGCAGGCGACCCACAGCACGGCCAGTCCGCCGATCGCCAGCAGCGCCAGTAATGTCAGACGAAGCGGGCCGGCGATTGACGGGTTACCGATTAGCGTAAGCCCCGCGTCGATCCCGTGCGCGCCGGCAAGACCCAGCGCACCGCCCCACGCCGCGGGCAATCCCGATACCGTCGACCCGCGCATCAGCCCCAGCGCGACCCCGATCAGCAGCACGCCGATCGTCGCCACGAACAGCGCTCGCCCGAAGTGTCCGCGAGGTCCCTCGCGCATCAAGCGCAGCCCGAACAGCGCGATCACCGGCAGGAACAGCGCGGCGCCGGGCCCGAACAGCAACAGCAGCAAGTCGCTCGAAAAGGCGCCGAAGCCGCCGAGCCAGTTGACCGGCGGCCCGCCCGCCGCAGTGGTGAAGCTCGGGTCGGTGCTGCTGTGCGTCGCCATCGCCAGCCCCAGCGCCATGCTCAGCGCAACCAGCACCGCGCCCATGGTCCGCCGGGCAAAGCGCCGCACCGAGGCGGCGAGCGTGTCGCGCCAATCCGGACCCAAGTCCCGTTTCTGTGCGCGTTGCGCGACGGTCGCCATTAATCTTCCCCCGCCTTCGTGGCGTCACCCAAATCGATACGCCACAATGCCTTGAGGCGGACTCCCGGCGCAAGGCTTTCCTGTTGCGCCCGAAAAGCCTAGAGGAAGCGCCATGCAAAACAGCGACGTGATCATCCTCGGTGGAGGTCTTGTCGGCCTCGCGCTCGCCGCCGGGCTCGACGCCAGCGGCCTGACTTCGGTCGTGGTCGATCCGGCCGATCCCGACCTCCGTCTCGACGCGATGTTCGACGGGCGGACCAGCGCGGTATCCTCCTCGTCGGCTCGAATGCTCGACGCCGTCGGTGTCAGCGGGCATTTCCTCGTCCCTGGCGGCCCGATCCGCCAGATCCGCACGTCCGATGGCCTCGCGCCGGGAAGCCTGACGTTCGACGCCGGCAAGGAGGGCGAACCGCTCGGCTGGATGCACGAGAATCGCAACCTGCGCGCCGCACTCCGCGCGAGGGCCGAGGCAGGGAAGAACATCGTCCTGCACTACAAGACGCGCGCCACGGCGATCGAGCGTGGCGAGCATGGTGTCAGGATGACGCTCGACAGCGGCGAATCGCTCAGAGCGCCGTTGTTGATTGTCGCCGAGGGGCGCAACTCGCCAAGCCGCGAAGCCGCCGGTATTCGCATCGCCAGATGGTCCTACAACGACCGTGCGATCGTCTCGGTGCTGCGCCATGAGAAGCCGCACGACGGCATCGCTTACGAAATCTTCTACCCGACCGGACCGTTCGCGCTGCTGCCCATGACCGAAGACGAACATGGCCATCGTTCGGCAATCGTCTGGTCGGTTCGTGAAGCCGATGCCGATGGCTTCCTCGCGCTGTCGGACGAGCAGTTCGCAGCCGAAGCGAAAGCGGCGATGGGCGGCTTCCTCGGTGCGGTTTCGACCCTCGCCGCGCGCTCGTCCTACCCGCTCGGCTTCCACCACGCCGCGCGGATTACCGACAATCGCCTCGCGCTGGTCGGGGATGCCGCCCACGGGATTCATCCGATTGCCGGGCAGGGCCTCAACCTTGGCTTCCGCGACGCTGCCGCCCTCGCCCAGGTGCTGGTCGAAGGCGCGCGTCTGGGCCTCGACCTTGGCGACCGCCAATTACTCGATCGCTACGAGCGGTGGCGCAGCCTCGACACGCTGATGGTCGCGATGTCGACCGATGGCCTCAGCCGGCTCTACTCGGTCCCCGGCAAGACGGCGTCGGCGGTGAGGCGATTCGGCATGGGTCTCGTCGACCGCATCGGGCCATTGAAAGACCGGCTGATGTCCGAGGCGCGCGGGACCAGCGGCGACCTGCCCTTGCTCCTGCGGGGCCTTCCGATCTGATCGACTGCGGCCAAGTGACGCCACGCAGCCACAGGCCGGCGCAAAAACGGTGCGCTCCCCTTCACAAGCGGCCTCTGAAGGCTTAGCTGGCGCCGACTACAACCATATCGGAGACCTCGCTATACCACCGCCCTATCCGCGCCGTTCGATGGCGCCGCCGGTCATGACCGGCCCCCGCTACAACGAGTTCATCCAGGCGCAGAAAGTCCGGGTGATCGACGAAAATGGCGAGAACCTAGGCGTGATGTATACGCGCGAGGCTTATGAGCAGGCGGTCAGCGTCGGCCTCGACTTGGTCGAGATCAGCCCGAACGCCGATCCGCCAGTCGCCAAGTTCCTCGACATCGGCCGCTTCAAATATGAAGCGCAGAAAAAGGCCAATGAGCAGCGCAAGCGGCAGAAGACGCAGGAGATCAAGGAGATCAAGATGCGTCCGAATATCGACGACCATGACTATGACACCAAAATGAAGAAGGTCGTCGAGTTCCTCGGCGACGGTGACAAGGTCAAGGTGACGATGCGCTTCCGCGGCCGCGAGATGGCGCACGGCCAGCTCGGCATGGCGGTGCTCCAGCGCGTCCAGGCAGAGACCGGCGAGATCGCCAAGGTCGAAGCGCACCCGCGCATGGAAGGCCGCCAGATGCTGATGGTACTCGCGCCAAAGTAACGCACTTTAATTTGTTGCTCTCAAAATGGCTCGTCTTGCCCTTACGGCAGGCGGGCCTTTTTGTTGTGAAGGTCGTAGGCTGTTGCATCTGTGCCGCAACTTGTGATGAAAACGGAGGAAACGCAGGCGATGTGTTCACTTCGCCTCCTTAGGCGACTAGCTTCGGCGACAATTAGAAGACTACCCGTGGAGAGGAACATGATGAATAAGTCGCTCTGGCTAGCTTCGGCCGGCATCGCCGTCCTGACGACGACCCCGGCATTCGCTCAGACTACGGGGCAAATCGATCCCACGACACAGAATAGTCCGACGGCGGTGTCGGGCGCAGCCGCGTCGAACGCCACGGCGCAGACGCCGGTAGATACCGGCGAAATCATCGTCACCGCTCAGGGTCGCCGTCAGGCGTTGCAGAACGTTCCAATCGCCGTCACGGCCGTCTCAGGCGACTCGCTTAAGAATTCTGGCGCCACCGATATTCGTTCTCTGAACCAGCTCGCCCCGTCGCTGCTCGTTTCTTCGACCGGAACCGAAGCCAACGGCTCGGCGCGGATTCGCGGCATCGGCACGGTCGGCGACAACCCCGGGCTCGAAAGCTCGGTCGCGGTGTTCATCGACGGCGTCTACCGTTCACGCTCGGGCATTGGGCTCTCCGAGCTGGGCGAGATCGACCGGATCGAGGTCTTGCGCGGACCGCAGGGGACGTTATTCGGCCGCAACGCTTCGGCCGGCCTGATAAGCATCTTTTCGAAGAAGCCGTCGTTCACCTTCGGCGGTTCTGGCGAAGCGACGATCGGCAACTACAACCTGCGCCGGTTTTCGGCCGGGCTCACTGGCCCGATCTCCGACAGCCTCGCCTTCCGGGTCGACGGAGTTTACGTCAAGCGCGACGGTTTCTACCACGACAGGAACAACGGTACCGACGTCAACGACCGCAACCGATACTTTGTCCGCGGCCAGCTGCTTTACCAGCCCGACGACCGGCTCAGCATTCGCCTGATCGGCGACTACACCCATCGCATCGAAAAATGCTGCGGCGCGGTTTATGTCAACAACGAGATTAACAGCAACATCGGCGGCCTCAATGATCCGGCGCAGAATAATATCATCGGCGTGCTTCGCGATCTTGGGCAGGACCTGTCGGCGTTCAACAACCCGTACAGCCGCAACATTTCCGTGTCGCGGGGTCGCAGTTTCAGTGCCAAGACCACCGACGGCGGCGTTTCGGGCGAGATCGGTTATGATCTCGGGGGCGCCAAGCTGACGTCGATCACCGGCTACCGCAGTTACAAGGCGAACCAGCAGGGCGACAGCGACTACAGCACGGTCGATATCCTTTATCGCCCCAACGACGGCAAGAGCTTCCGCCAGTTCAAGACGTTCAGCCAGGAATTGCGGCTGCAGGGCTCGGCGTTCGACAAGAAGCTCGACTGGCTGGTCGGCGGTTATTACGCCAACGAGAACCTGACGCTTCAGGATGAGCTCCGCTTCGGCACCCAGTACGGGCGATTTGTGGCTTGTCGCCTCATCTCTGGCGGCGGCCTGGCGCCGCTTTATAACCCGGCCGCGGCGGGCTGTCTGGCCGCACGTCCGGCGGCGTTCGGCGCGGCTTCGCCGATCTTTTACGCCGCGATCGACCGGCTCGATGGTATCAATGATCGCGGCAGCACCGGCGATCTGTTCAAGCAGAACAGCCGCAACTTCGCCGCCTTCACGCACAACATCTTTCACATAACCGACCGCTTGGATGCGACGATCGGCGTCCGCTACACCAACGAGCGCAAGAGGCTAGATGCTCAGTTCGGCAACGATAACCTGGCATGCGTCCAGAATCAGGCGGCGCTCACGCCGTTCCTGGCCAGCCTGAGCCCGACACTCCGCGGGACAGCAGGCGCCATCATTGGGCTTAGCTGCCAGGCCAATAACACTGCCGAATTGAACGGTGTAAAAATCAATGGCAAGCGCAAGGAGCATCGCTTCACCGGCACCGGCGTGCTGTCGTACAAGCCGACCGACCATTTGCTGCTCTACGGCAGCGCCTCGAGCGGCTACAAGGCGGGCGGCTTCAATCTAGACAAGTCCGCGCTGAAGTCGCCGTTACGGTCGTTTGCAAGCCTCGGCGGGGCGCAAGCGCTGGCGGGCAAACTGCAGTTCGATCCGGAAACCGTCAGGGCCTATGAACTCGGCGGAAAATTTACCGCGCGCGGCATCACCTTCAACGTTTCCTTGTTCCGCCAGGAGTTCAAGAACTTCCAACTCAACACGTTCGACGGGACCGTGTTCATCGTTCAGAACGTCAATAGCTGCAAAACCAATCTGAACGGCGGCGACCAGGATCAGTCGAAATTCACGACCGCCCCAAACTACAACCCGGCCGCCGCGACGACCGGCGCCTGCCCCAGCGGTGATGTGCAATACGGCGTTCGCAGTCAGGGGGTCGAGGTTGAAGCGTCCTACCGTCCGATGCGTGATCTCAACCTAACCGCCGGCCTGACGATGGCGACGACCAAGTATCGCGACAACCTGATCGGTAAGGACACCGGTGCCCCGCTCAACCAGGCGTTGCGCCGCTTGCCGGGTCAGTATCTCTCGAATGCCCCGCGCACGGTTGCTACCGGATCGATCGGCTACACGCCGCGGATCGGAAACAGCGGCCTCTCGGGGCTGTTCTATGTCGATGGGCGCTACTCCGGTAATTACAATACTGGTTCCGACCTGTTCCCTCAAAAAGGCCAGGAAAGCTACACGCTGATCAATGGCCGCGTCGGCTTGCGCGGACCCGACAACCGCTGGTCAATTGAGCTGTGGGCGCAGAACCTGTTCAATAAGAACTATGCGCAGGTCGCTTTCAACTCGCCGTTCCAGGAAGGCAAGACTGGTGCGCCATTCACTGATCCGGCCTATCCCGGCGGGCGCCAGATTTTCTCGGCCTTCCTTGCCGAGCCGCGCACTTTCGGCCTGACGCTCCGAGCGAACTTCGCGGCGCCGAAAGCACCGCCAGTGGTTGCGCCGCCTCCGCCTCCGCCACCGCCACCGCCCCCGCCCCCGCCAGCGACGCAGACCTGTGTCGACGGCAGCGTGATTGATGCGACTGCGGCCTGCCCCCCCCCCCCCCCCCCCC
>JBKJMA010000104.1:0-5869 GCA_046596505.1 Sphingomicrobium sp. | reverse complement strand
CTCGCAACCCCCGCAGGCGCGCGGCAACCCAGCACCCCCCGTCATTGCGAGCCCCGCAGGGGCGCGGCAGCCCCCTTCCCATCGCGCCCACCCCCGCGCTAGGTTCGCGCCCGACAGGGGGCACGCGTGAACCAGCTATTCTACGGCGACAATCTCAACGTCCTGCGCGATCACATCGCCAGCGAGAGCGTCGACCTCTTATCTCGACCCGCCGTTCAACTCGAACGCCAACTACAACATCCTGTTCAAGTCCAAGACCGGAGACATCGCAAGGACTTCGAGTGGCTCGTCCTTAACCGCTTCGGGATGGATGAAGCAAAGAAGGTCGATTGGTCGGGTCCGCGCCTCATCTGCATCGCCGGCGATTTCACGAAATACGACGAACATGCGGTGAAGCAGATGAACCGGAATATCGATCTAATCCGCTATCGAAAATTCGAAGGCGACCTGCTTCTTTTAGAACAGCTTACCAGCACGACGGGTTCCTTGAACGCAATGCCCGTCCGCGAGGCCGTGCCGACCGGAGGCAAGAGCAAATACACGACCGTAAGCGATCATATGGCAAAGGCCTCCTCCGCGCTCACCGACCGGTATGAATCGCTTGCTGCCTATCTGAACTCTATCGGCGATGATGTGACGGTAAAAACAACCGACTATTATATAGCTTATCGGCGCATCAAGAACTTTGCCTGCGTGGAGTTCCGCAATCAATTCGATAAGCTTCTGGTCTTCGTCAAGGTTGATCCATCGACCGTCACGCTTGAGGTGGGTTTTACGAGGGATATGCGAAAGATTGGCCACTTTGGGACTGGCGATCTCGAAATCACACTCAACACGGCTAACGATCTTGAGCGAGCCAAGCCGTTGCTTGATCGGGCTTATAACGAGAGCTGATGATCATCACACTGGCCGAACTGTTTCAGGGCAAGAAACCCGACATCCCCTTCGTCGACCCCGCCAGCGTAAAACGTGCCAAGCGGGAGGACATGAGCCGGCAGGAGTCGATGTTGTGAGTGAAGGGATTGTTTACGTCCTGACCAATGTTTGCTCGGCACTAATCCAACGTCCAAACAAGAATAAATAGCCGCGTCATCCCGGCGCAGGCCGGGACCCAGCGCGACAGCAGGCAAAGACGCTTGTCGCTCAGGTTCTGGGTCCCGGCCTGCGCCGGGATGACGGGCGTGCTGAAGCAGCCGCACTTACCGGGCGGCATTGTCTTACCGCTCCGTCCGGTTCACCCTCCCCTGCTCCACTTCCTCGCTCGGTGGAAAGCAGCAACGGCATGGACAAGGGCGGCTTCGTCTACATCATGGCGAGCGGGCGCAACGGCACTATCTACATCGGCGTCACCAGCGATCTCGCCAAACGCGCTTGGCAACATCGCGAAGGCCAGCTTCCCGGCTTCACTCGCCGCTACGGCTGCAAGCTTCTCGTGTGGTTCGAACATGGCACCGACATCGCGGGCGCAATCCGCCGCGAGAAGCAGATGAAGGGATGGAAACGCCTGTGGAAACTGCGGGTCATTGAAGAGCTCAACCCCGACTGGTCCGATCTCTACGACACACTAGCTTAGTGGTGTCGCCTTCTTCGCTTCAGTCGCTCATTCCCACGCGCGCTGATGCTCGGCCTCCTCGCCGAGGCGCGCGCCGCGCAGACCGTCCCCTGGACCCCGCGAATGCTCCAGTCCCACCGTGCCATGTTTCCCTACATGGCCGAATTGCTCCGTGCACACAATTGGTGTACACGGAACTCATGAACGCTCCCACCCGCATCGGCGTGCGCGAACTGCGCGCGAATTTGAGCGGCCTCTTGCGCAAGGCTCGCAACGGCGAATCGTTCATTGTCATGTCGCGTGACGTGGTCGTCGCGCAGATCAATCCGCCCACGCCCGATCCGGCCAAGCGCCGTGTCGCCGGCGCGCTCAAGGGGCAGATCTGGATCGCCGACGATTTTGACAGCTGGCCCGACGACGTCCTCGACGCGATGGAAGGCAATTGAGGCTCCTGCTCGATACGCACGTCCTGCTGTGGTGGTTCGATGATGATCGCAGGCTCAAACGCGCACACGACCTGATCGCCGACCCCGCCAACGCGGTGAGCGTCAGCATCGTCAGCCTGTGGGAGATCGCGATCAAGTCGCGCCTCGGCAAGCTCAAGGCCGATGTGGCGACGACCGAGCGACAGCGTCTTCACGACGGTTTCGACCTGCTCGATGTGCGCGTCGGCCACATAGCAGCGCTGGCCGCGCTCCCCGACCACCATCGCGACCCGTTCGATCATTTGCTCATCGCTCAGGCGCAGGTCGAAGGGCTGATCTTCGTCACCGCCGACCGCAACGCCGCGCGCTACCCGATCGAAACGATCGTCTGCGCCGACTAGCAAAAACCCTGCCCCCAAAAAGCAACGGCGGCCCCGGGGGACCGCCGCGCGCCCCGGCACCGAAGCGCCGGGGGTGGTACATAAACTAGCCCGGAATGCGGCTTACCCCAACAATTCCTGCTCCAGCTTCTTCGCCATTTCCTCGATGTTCTCGGGCGGCCAGCCGGGGATGTCCATGCCCAGGCGCAGCCCCATCGACGACAGCACTTCCTTGATCTCGTTGAGCGACTTGCGCCCGAAATTGGGGGTGCGAAGCATCTCGGCTTCGGTCTTCTGGACCAGGTCGCCGATGTAGATGATGTTGTCGTTCTTGAGGCAATTCGCGCTGCGCACGCTCAGCTCCAGCTCGTCGACCTTCTTGAGCAGGTAGCGGTTGAGCTGGTTGGTGTCGGCCTGGCTTTCGGCCGGGCTCGCCGCCGACGGCATGCCGCCCATCATCGGGCTCGACTGGCGGATCGCGCCGTCCTCGAAGTGGACGAACAGCGCGAGCTGGTCCTGCAGGATGCGCGCGGCATAGCCGACCGCGTCCTCCGGGGTGACCGTGCCGTCGGTTTCGACCGTCAGGATCAGCCGGTCGTAATCCAGCTCCTGCCCGACGCGGGTGTTCTCGATCTTGTACGCCACCTGGCGGACCGGGCTGTACAGCGCGTCGATCGGGATCAGGCCGATCGGCGCGTCGGCCGGGCGGTTGCGCGCGGCGGGGACATACCCCTTCCCGATGTCGGCGGTCAGCTCCATGTTGAGCGTCGCGCCCTGGTCGAGGTGGCAGATGACCAGGTCGGGGTTGGTCACTTCGATGTCGCCCGAGGTGGCGATCTGGCCGGCGGTGACTTCGCCCGGGCCGGTCGCCGACAGCTGCAGCCGCTTGGGCCCCTCGCCTTCCATCTTGAGCGCGATCTGCTTGATGTTGAGGACGATGTCGGTGACGTCCTCGCGGACCCCGGCCAGGCTGCTGAACTCGTGCAGCACGCCTTCGATCTTGATCGCGGTGACCGCGGCGCCCTGCAGCGACGACAGCAGCACGCGGCGCAGGCTGTTGCCCAGCGTCATGCCGAACCCGCGCTCGAGCGGTTCGGCAACGAAGATCGCCTTGCGGCGGCTGTCGCCACCGGGCTTGCGCTCGAGGTTGCTCGGCTTCTTGAGTTCCTGCCAGTTCTTTGCGTTGACGGCCATTTTTCTTCCTTGGCAGCGGGGTGATCGGCGTCCCGGTCACTCCCTATTGAAGTCTCTTGGGTCCGCAGGGCGCGGCTAACGGGGGGTTAGGCGGCTCGTGGACCAGTGCACGCTAGATCAGAGGCGACGCGCGGCGCTTAGACACGACGCCGTTTTGACGGGCGGACACCGTTGTGCGGGATCGAGGTCACGTCGCGGATCGAGGTGATCTGGAAGCCGACCGCCTGCAGCGCCCGGAGCGCTGATTCGCGACCCGAGCCGGGGCCCTTGACCTCGACTTCCAGGGTGCGGACGCCATGTTCGGCGGCCTTCTTGCCCGCGTCCTCGGCGGCGCCCTGCGCGGCGTAGGGAGTCGACTTGCGGCTGCCCTTGAAGCCCATCGTCCCGGCGCTCGACCAGGCAATCGCATTGCCCTGCGCATCGGTGATCGTGATCATCGTATTGTTGAACGACGCATTCACATGCGCCACCCCCGACGTGATATTTTTGCGTTCGCGGCGGCGGAGGCGCTGCGGTTCTCTTGCCATGGTTCGAAATCCTTGAAGCTATGCGAAGGAAGGGCGGCCAGTTCAGGCCGCGCGGCTTACTTCTTCTTGCCGGCGATCGGCTTGGCCTTGCCCTTGCGAGTGCGCGCATTGGTGTGCGTGCGCTGGCCGCGGACCGGGAGGCCCTTGCGATGACGAAGCCCGCGATAGCAGGCAAGGTCCATCAATCGCTTGATGTTCATCGCCGTCTGGCGGCGCAGATCGCCCTCGACCGTGTGGTCGGCGTCGATCGCCTCGCGCAGGTGGAGCACTTCCTGGTCGCTCAGGTCCTGGACCCGGCGTGCCGGCTCGATGCCCAGCTTCTTGGTGATTTCAACAGCCTTGGTGCGCCCAATGCCGTGAATGTAGGTCAGCGCGATCTCGACGCGCTTGTTGGTCGGGATATTGACACCCGCAATACGTGCCATGAATAAAGTCTCCTAGCTCCACAGGGCGGCGTGGCACGCGCGCCCCATCTCAAAGCGATGAACCTGATCCAACGGAAAAACGGCGCACGCAACGAAGCGCCGCCGACAACCGGTGAAACGGGATGAGCCGCAACTAAGGTTCGAGCCCCGCTGAGTCAAGCACCCGGCTTTGCATCGCCGCCGCGCTACACAAGAGGTCGGCGGCTTGCATCGCCGCCTTCGGGCGCTAAGCGGGGGACGATGCAGCGCCTGACCCTAGATGTGCCGGTTCCGCAAGCCCTGCGCGGCGCGATCCTCGCGCTCGGCAATTTCGACGGTTTCCACCTCGGTCACCAGGCAGTGGTCGGGCGCGCGGTCCAGCGTGGCGCGCACGAGCGGCGGCCGGTGATCGTCGCGACGTTCGATCCGCATCCGGTGCGCTGGTTCAAGCCCGATGCGGCGCCGTTCCGGCTGACCAGCCTCGACCAGCGCGAGCGATTGTTCGCGCAGGCCGGGGCCGACGCGATGCTGGTGTTCGCGTTCGACGGGACGCTCGCCGCGACCAGCGCCGAGGAATTCATCGAGCGGTTGCTGGCCAAGCGGGTCGGGGCCGCCGGGGTGGTGACTGGTGACGACTTCACCTTCGGGGCGAAGCGCGGCGGCAATGCGCGGGTGCTGGCCGAGCTTGGGCCCGCGCATGGAATCATCGCCGAGACCGTCGCGCCGGTGATGCTCGACGGCGAACCGGTTTCGTCGAGCCGGGTGCGCGAGGCGCTCGGCGCCGGCGTTCCGGGCCGCGCTACGCGGCTGCTGACCCGGCCGTTCGCGATTCAGGGGGTCGTCGAGCATGGCGACAAGCGCGGACGGACGCTGGGCTATCCCACCGCCAACGTCGCGCTGGGCAAGTATCTGCGGCCGAAATACGGGATTTATGCGGTGCGCGTGCGGCTCGACGACGGCAGCGAGCATGACGGGGTGGCGAGCCTGGGCATCCGCCCGAGCTTCGACCCGCCGGTCGAGATGCTCGAGACATTCATCTTCGACTGGTCGGGGGATTTGTACGGGCGGACGATCGAGGTCGCGCTGGTCGGGTTCATCCGGCCCGAGGCGAAATTCGATGAACTAGGCGAGCTGGTGAAACAGATGGATGCGGATTCGGCGGCGGCGCGGGCGATGCTGGCCTGACTGTTCCCATCCGGCGTCCTCCCCGCTAGAGCCGCGCCCAATGTCCGACACACCCGATAAGCCCGCCGTTCCCGACAAGCAGGATTGGCGCTCGACCGTCTTCCTGCCGAAGACCGACTTTCCGATGAAGGCCGGGCTGCCGCAGAAGGAGCCGGCGATTCTTGCCAAGTGGCAGGCCGACGGCGCTTATCAGCAGTTGCGC
>JBKJMA010000010.1:0-3285 GCA_046596505.1 Sphingomicrobium sp. | reverse complement strand
ATTTACCCATGACGTCGCCGACGATGCGCGACGATTTGCGATAGGGCCGGCCGGCGACATAGCCTGCTTCCTGGCAGGCGTAGAGGATGCGGCGGTGGACCGGCTTGAGCCCGTCGCGGACGTCCGGCAGCGCGCGGCTGACGATGACGCTCATCGCATAATCGAGATAACTGGTCTTCATCTCGTCGACGATCGAGATGGGGTGGATATCGCTGGTGTCGGCAACCGGCGGGGTCGTGGCCAAATCTATGTCCTGTCGGTACGTGGAACTGCACGAGCTGCGGCGGTCGCCGGCTCGTCTGTTCGTCCTACTCGATCAGATGAACGAGCGCCACCCCGCGTACGCGTACGCACGTGCGCGAGGGAGCTATTGTTCGCGGACGAACAGCGGGGTTTGGGGGGTCGATCCCTCGGCGTCGAAGCGCCAGCCGTCACGGTCGAATTGCTGTAGCGTTTCGGGGTCGGCGATGCGTTCGTCGCAGACGAAGCGGGCGAGCGCGCCGCGAGCGACTTTCGCGGTGAAGCTCTGGAACTGAAGGCCTTTCGCGGTACGAACGCGGAAGTCGGGGGCGACGACTCGCAGCTTCTTCGGCACGAACGGTCCGACGACGGCATAATATTCGCGACTGGCGAGGTTGAGGATGGTGTTCGAGCCTTCCTCGGCCAGTTCGGCGAACAGCGCCCTGGCGACCTTGCGGCCCCAATGGTCGACCAGCTTGCCACCCTTGGGCGACCAGCCGGTGCCCATCTCGAGCCGGTAAGGCCTGATCGCATCGAGCGGGCGCAACACCCCGTATAGGCCCGACAAGATCCGCACGTGATCCTGCGCATAATCGATCACCGCGGGCTCGGCCGACTTGGCGTCGAAGCCGCGATAGACGTCGCCGGCGAACATTCGGATCGCCGGGCGGGCCTCGGCCTTGGCGAAGGTCTTGAAGCGTTTTGCGTTAAGCTCGGCCAGCGCGGCGGAGATGTGCATCAATGCGGCGAGATCGTCGGGCTTGAGCTTCGCTGCCGCCCGCGCGATGCGCCCTGCCTCCGCCGCGAAGCGCGGTTCGCTCGGGCCGTCGGGGTAGGGGGACTCGAGATCGAGCGTCTTGGCGGGGGAGAGGAGGATCAGCATCAACGCCGGGCGCTAGCTGCTTCGTCGGAAGGGGTCAAAGCGCTTCCGCCAGGTCACTGGTTCAATTGGCATTCAGCCCGCGCTTGTAATGGCGCTTTGCGTCGGGGCGATTGGGGACTATCCCCGCGCCCGCCAGTTTTGCCGCACGACGGCAGGTTAACAGGAGATCAGGATGAAGTTCGTCAACACTGCGATTGGAACGGCCCTCGGCCTCGCTCTCGCCTCCGCTAGCCCGGTCTTAGCCCAGGCGCAGGCCCCCGCCGCCGCCGCCCAGGCCGCCCCGAGGCCGCTTAAATTGTCGCCCCAGGCGCAGAAGGCGATCATCGACCTGCAGACCGCGGTCAAGGCGAAGAATGTCGCCGCGATCCCGGGCCTTGTCGTCGCCGCGCAGGCCCTCGCCAAGGTGCCTGACGACCGCTACGCCATCGCGTCGCTCCAACTGCAGGCGGCGATCGATGCCGACGATAACGCCGCGCTGGTCGCCGCGGCCGACGCGATGCGGGCCAATGGCGCGCCGGGCCCCGATTTGGTCCGCATCTATCTCCATGCCGGCCAGAAGTTCGGCAATGCGCAGCAGTATGGCATGGCCACGAACGCGCTCGATAAGGCGATTTCGCTCGACCCCAACAACACCGATGCACTGCTGCTGAAGTCCGACTTGTTATTGAAGCAGAAGCTTAACGGGCCGAGCGTCGAGGCGCTGACCCAGGCAATCGCTCGGCAGAAGGCGACCGGCGTGGCGGTTCCCGAAAGCTGGTATCAGGCGGCGGTCGCGCGCTCCTATGAAGCCAAGCTGCCGGCGACTTACGAGCTGTCGCGCCAGTGGGTGTCGGCCTATCCGACCCCGACGCACTGGCGCGATGCGATCAATATCTATCGCAACATGAGCGGTGCCGAGCGGCCCGCGCTGATCGACCTGTTCCGTCTGGCCCGCGTCACCAAGGCGCTCGGTGGGGAGAGCGATTACCTCCCGTTCGCCGAAGCGCTGATCGCGCGCGGCTATCCGGGCGAAGCGGTCGCGGTGCTCCAGGAAGGGGCGGCCGCGAACTCGATCAGTCTCCAGTCGGTGACGCTTGCGCGGACCTTCGCGCTGGCCAAGGGCAAGTCGATCGGCGACCGCGCCTCGGCGGCGACGGCGGCCAAGACCGCGTTGGCCGGGGCAACCGGCAAGCCGGCGATGCTCGTGGGCGACCGGTTGCTTGGCTACGGCGATTACGCACAGGCTGCGGCGCTGTATCGCGTTGCGATCGGCAAGGCCGACGCCGATCAGGACCTGGTCAACTTGCGGCTTGGCGAAGCATTGGCGCAGTCGGGCGACAAGGCCGGCGCGATTACCGCGCTGAAAGCGGTTGGGCCGGGCCAGGCCGAGATCGCCAAATATTGGCTGGCGTGGGTGTCGTCTCGCGCTTGATCGAATAACTGCTCGGGAAAGGGGGCGTCGGTGGAATCGCCGGCGCCCTTTTTTCGATGTGCTCGGGTCGGTCAAGCCATTGTCCCATTGCGGGATGGTTAATCGCATCCCCCTGTTTTCGCGAGCAAACCCTGCCCAAGTCTGACGCGCCCGCAGCCGGACAATGAGGCCCAGTTTGCACCCGTGAAGTTCGACGACCGCCTTGCCACGATCCTTGGCCTGACCGTCACCGGTGGGCACGACCGCGCGGTGCGCTGGCGCCAGCTGGTCGACCTCGTCGCGCGCGTCGGGCCGGACGCGAGCGGTCCGATCGTTGCCGACGCCATTGCCGAGATCCGCGCCGGGCAGCAGGAAGTCGCCGCGCCACTGCGCGCCGCAGCCGCGCGGGCGATCGCCGGACGCCCCCTGCCGCGCGCACTGCTCGAAGCCTTCGCCGGCGACACGCTCGACGTCGCCGCGCCGTTGCTCACCGGGATCATGCCCGATCCTGCGTTACTCGCTGGCGCATCGCCCGAGGTGCGCCGTTTCCTCGAGGCAATGCACCCGTCGCTCGCCAAAGCTGCGGCGCGGGTCGCAAAGCCGGTCGAACCGGGCCCGCCGCCAGTGGCCGACCTGCCGACGATCAGCGAACTCGTCGAGCGGATCGAACGGCTGCGCCTTGCGCGCGAGACTGCGCCGGCCTCGCTGATGCCCACCGTCTCACCCGGTGCGCCGTCACGACCGATCGCACCGAACGCACCGAGCCCTGCTG
>JBKJMA010000003.1:0-12175 GCA_046596505.1 Sphingomicrobium sp. | reverse complement strand
AAAATCGAGCTGGCGCGCTCGGGCCTGCGCGCGCCGGCTTGACTAGCCACCCGATAAGGCGCAGTTTTCTGCCGACTTTCGCGATGGGCTGCGGCGGGGGTTAAGTCGATCGGGGTCGCGGCTTTCACGGGGAGAAAACCCATGGTCAGGAAATTGCTGCGCGCCAGCGATCAACGCGGCGCGCAGCAATTTCCTGACCATGGGTTTCTCCCCTTGAAAGCCGCGTCCCCAGACGACTCAACCCCGCCGCAGCCCGTCGCGAAAGTCGGCAGAAAACTGCGCCTTATCGGGTGGCTAGTCAAGCCGGCGCGCGCAGGCCCGAGCGCGCCAGCTCGATTTTGAGGCAGCGGTCCTCGACGACGAGCAGCCCCGCCGCCTCGGCCTTCGCCGCCGCCTCGACGTTCGAGATGCCGAGCTGCATCCAGATCGCCTTCGCGCCCACCGCGATCGCCTCGTCGACCACCGGCCCGACGTCCTCAGACTTGCGAAAGATATCGACGATGTCGATCGGCTCGCCGATCTGGCCAAGCTCACGCCAGATATATTCGCCGTGGACATGCTCGCCGGTAATGCGCGGGTTGACCGGGATGGTGCGATAGCCGCGATCCTGCACTGCTTTCATCACCCCGTAAGAGGCGCGGTCGGGGCGGTCCGACGCGCCGACGATGGCGATCGTCCTCGCGCCTTTCAGCAGTTCGTCGATCTCGGCGTCGGTGGTCAGCGGCATGATGCTCTCCCTCGCCGCATCAATGCTTCAGGCGGCGACTTTCTCCAATTGCGCGAGCATCGCCTCGGCCAGCCGGGCGAAGGCATCGGCCGCCGGGCCCTCGCTGCCAGCAGGTGGCGTCCCCGCATCGGACGCCGCGCGCAGGCTCGCCGAAAGTGGCAGCCGACCGAGGAACGGGATATTCATCCGCGCCGCCGCCGCTTCCGCGCCGCCGCTGCCGAACGGATCCGACGTCTCGCCGCAATGCGGGCAGGCATAGCCCGCCATATTCTCGATCAGCCCGATCACCGGCACCCCGGTCTTGCCGAACAGGTCGATCGCCCGCTCGGCGTCGATCAGCGCGAGGTCCTGCGGGGTCGACACGATCACCGCCGCCTTCGGTCGCGCCTTCTGCACCAGCGAGAGTTGCACGTCGCCCGTGCCCGGGGGCAGGTCGACCAGGATCAGCTCGGTATCGCCCCAGTCCCCGTCGATCAGCTGCGCCAGCGCGCTCGCCGCCATCGGCCCGCGCCACGCCAGCGCCTGCCCGGCCGGGACGAGCTGCCCGACCGAAAGCAATTTCACCCCCTGCGCCGTGACCGGGATCAGCAGTTTTCCGCGCGCCTCGGGACGCTCGGTGGTGCCGAACAATTTGGGCTGCGACGGCCCGTATATATCGGCATCGATCAGCCCGACCCGGCGCCCCATCCGCGCCAGCGCAACCGCGAGGTTCGCCGAGATGGTCGACTTGCCGACTCCGCCCTTGCCGCTGGCGATGGCGATCAGCGTCCGCCCGACCTTGGCCGAGGTCAGCGCGATGCGCACATCCTTCGCACCCGCCTCCTGCTCGGCCTGCTGGATCCGCTCGTGAAGCGCCTCGCGCTCGGCCTTGCCCAGCCCGCTACCATCGACGATCAGCGTCACCACGCCCCCCGCCTCCTTGCGCGAGCGGATTCGGCTCTGGTCTGCTTCGTTGCTCATCAAACGCCTGTCATTAAAATTTCGATCACACCGATGACGCGATGCCCCCGCTATCCAGCGCGGACCACATCGGACAGCGCCGTAGCCAAAGATATGTTCGTTGGTCGCTTCACCTTGAGCGGCGGAGATCCGGGGAGATTTCTGATAGACACCCAGCGCAGATAGTTTGCGCATGATATTCCGACAACCGATCTTTGGCGACGTCGCGAACGCCTCCCCTGTATTTCCGTCGGCGCGCTTCCTATACAGGGGATATGACAATATTTTCTCGGTGGAATCGCCTGTTCGCCATTAGCAAGGGTCCGTGGGGCTCGGGCGGCGATGATGAGGGATCGACGGGCAAGCCATCGGTTCCGCCAAGCGAGCAGCCACCATCCGACAACGACGGCCCGTGGAGCCAGCCACCGCGCAAGGGTCGGAGCGGCAACTCAGCCGGCCCGGCCTCGAACATCGAGGATTTCCTGCGCCGCAGCCGCGAGCGATTCAATCCCAACGGCGGCGGTTCCTTCCCGTCGCGCCCCGACGGGTCGATCTTCGCGTGGGCCGCGGCGGCGGTGGCGGCGTTGTGGCTTGTGCTGACTTCGGTGCACTCGATCGCCCCGCAGGAGCGCGGCGTCGTCACCCGCTTCGGCCGTTATGCCTATACGCTCTCCCCGGGCGTCGGCATCACCTTGCCCTCGCCGATCGACCGGGTGCGCAAGATCGACGTCGAAAAGATCCAGACGATCGACCTCGGCAGCGAAGAGAGGGAAACGCTGATGCTCACCGGTGACGGCAACATCATCGACATCGCCTATCAGGTGCGCTGGAACATCCGCGTTCCCGAGCAATATCTGTTCGAGCTCGCCCAGCCCGATGAGACCATCCGTCAGGTCGCCGAAAGCGCGATGCGCGCCGCCGTCGCCAACGTCACGCTGCGCGACGCAACCCAGAAGCGCGGCGAGATTGAAAATCGCGTGCAGGAGGAAATGCAGCGCGTGCTCGACAACTATCATTCGGGCGTGCTGATCCAGGGCATCGCGATCAAGCAGGCCGATCCACCCGCCGCCGTGCTCGACGCCTTCAAGGAGGTCTCGGCCGCGCAGCAGCAGGCGCAGAGCTACGTCAACCAGGCGCGCGCCTATGCACTTCAGCTGACCGCAAAGGCTCAGGGCGAGGCGGTCGCGTTCGACAAGGTCTACGGTCAGTACAAGCTCGCCCCCGAGGTGACCCGCCGCCGCATGTATTACGAGACGATGGAACGGATCCTCGGCAGCGTCGACAAGACGATCGTCGACGCGCCGGGTATCAACAGTTACCAGCAGCTGCCGCCGATCATGCGCAGCGCGCCGAAGGAGCCAGCCAAATGAGCTTCCTCCTTCGTCGTCCACTGTTCGCCGCGGTCGCCGCCATCCTCGCGCTGATCGTTTTGCTCAACACGATTGTGGTCGTGCCCGAGACGCGTCAGGCGATCATCACCCGCTTCGGCAAGCCGATCTACATCCTCAACCAGTATCGCGCGAACCAGCCACTGGGCTCCGCCGGCGCCGGACTCAACTGGCGGATCCCGTTCGTCGATAACCTTGTGTGGGTCGACAAGCGCGTGCTCGACGTCGACATGGAACGCCGCCAAGTGACCTCGACCGACCAGCAGCGATTGGAGGTCGATGCCTTCGCCCGCTACCGCATCGTCGATCCCCTTCGCATGTACATCCGTGCCCGCTCGGTTGACGGGCTGCAGGGTGCGCTGGTCCCCAACCTCGGCTCGGAGCTGCGCAACGAGCTCGGCAAGCGGCCATTCGCCTCCTTGCTCTCGCCCGAGCGCGAAGGGGTGATGGAGAATGTCCGCCGCGGGCTCGACCGGGTTGCGCGGCAATACGGCGCCGAAGTGATCGACGTACGCATCAAGAAGGCCGACCTTCCGACCGGTACCCCGCTCGACAGCGCCTATGACCGAATGAAGACCGCGCGCGAACAAGAGGCCCGCTCGATCCGCGCCGAAGGCGCCAAGCTCGCCCAGATCATCCGCGCACAGGCCGACGCCGACGCCTCGAAAGTCTATGCCGACAGCTTCGGCAAGGACCCGCAGTTTTATGACTTCTATCGCGCGATGCAGTCTTACCAGGCGACCTTCCTTGGCGACGGTGTCACGAAGCCGTCACCGACGACGATGATCCTGTCGCCGCAAAGCGATTACCTCAAACAATTCTCGGGACGCTGACGCATTCCACGCCGTTCAAATCGGGTTCATGCAATCGACCTAGCGTCGCTCGCACTAACAATTCATAATACGAGGGTTTTCGAATGAGTTTCCTCAAGGAGTCTCCGATCGTGCGCTATGCCTATGGGGTTGCCGGTGCGCTATTGCTCGGCGGTACCGCGTTTTCGATCGCCACCGGTCCAGTTGGCGCTCAGGTTGCGCAGAATTCGCCGTCGGCGATGGCGCCTCGTCCGGGCGCGCCGATGAGCTTTGCCGACCTCGCCGCGCGGCTCCAGCCGGCGGTCGTCAATATTTCGACCAAGCAGCGCATCACGGTCAAGCAGCAGGCCGATCCGTTCGAGGAATTCTTCCGCCGGTTCGGCGGACAGGGCGGGATCGCGCCCGGCGAGGGCGCGCAGCCGCAGCCCCGCACCCGCGAGACCGGCTCGCTCGGCTCGGGCTTTATCGTCTCGCCCGACGGCTACATCGTCACCAACAACCACCTCATCCAGGGCGAGAGCGGCACCGGCACGGTCGACAGCGTCACCGTCATCATGACCGACCGCAAGGAATATTCTGCCCGCATCATCGGTCGCGACCAGGCTTCGGACCTCGCGCTGCTCAAGATCGACGGCGCCAATCTGCCCTTCGTCAACTGGGGCGATTCGACCCGCGCCCGCGTCGGCGACTGGGTCGTCGCGATCGGTAATCCATACGGCCTTGGCGGCACCGTCACCGCCGGGATCATTTCGGCGCTCCACCGCGGCATCACCGGGGCGGGCGCCTACGACCGCTACATCCAGACCGATGCCAGCATCAACATGGGCAATTCCGGCGGGCCGATGTTCGACCTCAACGGCAACGTCATCGGCATCAACTCGGCGCTGATCTCGCCGACCGGGGCGAGCGTCGGCATCGGCCTCGCCATTCCGGCCGAGCTTGCCCAGCCGGTGATCGAGACGTTGCGCAAGGGCCAGCGGCCGTCGCGCGGCTACCTCGGCGTGGGCCTCCAGCCATTGGACGAAAATATCGCTGCTTCGCTCGGCTTGCCCAAGGACATGGGCGAGATCGTCCGCTCGGTCCAGCCGAACGACCCCGCCGCGCGCGCCGGTATCCAGCAGGGCGACGTCATCGTCCGCGTTGCCGGCCAGCAGGTCAATCCCGACCAGACCGTCAGCTACCTCATTGCCAACACTCAGGTCGGAACGCGCGTGCCGGTCGACATCATCCGCGACGGCCGCCGCCAGACGATCACCGTCGTTGTCGGCCAGCGCCCGACCGAGGAAGCGCTCGCCAAGACGATCAACGGCGGCGCCAGCGACGGAACAAGCGACAGCGGCACTCCGACGGGCCCCGCGACCAAGGCTCTCGGCCTGTCGCTCCAGGCGCTGTCGTCGCAGTTGGCGCAGGCGCTGAGCCTGCCGCCCGGCACCCACGGCGTCGTCATCACCGCGGTCGACCCGTCGAGCGATGCGTCGGACAAGGGCCTGCGCCGCGGCGACGTGATCATCTCGATCAACCGCGCGCTCGTCACCACCCCGGCGCAGGTCAGCGCGGCGGTTGCGACCGCGCGCGCCGCCAATCGCACCAGCGTACTGCTGCTCGTCAAGCGTGGTACCGCGCCCGAGGCGTTCATCGGGGTCGACATCGCCCCGCGCTAGGTCGCGCTAACAGCTTGTTGCGCTCCCTCGACTTCGCCTAGGCTCCACGCCCAGGCGAAGTCGAGGGCTCGCCATAACCGACACGACCATATTGTTTATTGGCTCGGGCCCCGGTGGCGCCGATCCGCAAGCGCTCGAACTGAAGCGCGCCAATCGTCACGGTCTCATCGCCGGCGCTACGGGCACTGGCAAGACCGTCTCGCGGCAAGGCATCGTCAACTGGCTCAGCGCGAACGGCGTCCCGACCTTCGTCGCGATGTGACGGCCACCGTGCATTATTGCCATGGCAGATGACTTTAATGCCAAGAACTCGACGTCTGCCGTTAAGCTGATCGCCTCGGCTTCAGTTAGCCTGCTGATGGGCTGGCGGCGTTGTCATTCTTGGGGCTGGCGAACCCGCATTGCCTCTGCTCCATCGCAATCTGCTTCGTGATGCGGCTGGCGTTTTCCGAATAGGCTACCGTCACCGAGCCGTGATTGACGGTCTTGCCGTTCAGCGGGCTTACCCCCTGGCAGATATGGAAGACATGCGGCGTCGCCGACGTCTTGGCTCCGTTCTCCGGCGCAATCCAATACACGACATCCTGGCCGCCCGGGTGAGTGGCGTCCTTCGTCGCCTCAGCCACCGTCTGCGAGTCTTTGGCTATTTCCTGTGCCTGTGTAGCGACCTCGGGGGAACAGGCGGTAGTCGGCTGACCGGCCTTGATCTGGGCTGCGCAGCTGTTCATGTCCTGCGTGTACTGCTCAACCGACGGCGGCTTGAAGCTGACCCCCACCAGCGTGGCGAGCACCGCCAGGACGGCGCCAACGCCGCCGGCGATCTTCTTGTTCTTGGGATCCATGTCCTTGTCCAAGAAGATCAGGGCAAGCAGTGGGAGGAAAGCGATTACCGTGATGATCGCACCAAGCTGGTTCTGGAAGAAAAACTTTGCTTTGTCGGACGCGCGCGCCGGATCCTGCTTGTTAGCAGCCTTCCACATCAGGCTGCCGGCAATCGCGAAGACCGCGATAACGACCAGAAGGCCAATCAGCAGGCCAAGATTGCCATGGTCGAACTTGTGCTGGCGGAGCAGGACAACCCCGGCGATTTCGGTGCCGATGGCGACGATCCATGCGATCACGGCGAAAATGCGAAGGCGCTTGGCGGCGGCTCCCTGATCGTGCGTCGCACGCCATTCCTTGGTGACGTCAACCTCTTCCGCCGGTTTGTTGTCGGACATGTTTACATCCCCCCCTATCCACATTTGGGCCTAATGGATACGAGTGCACGATGGAGCAATCACGATCAACCCTGTCGCGACAAGAATGGCGTTGAACGATTCGCGACCAGCTCGGTCGGATGCCAGATCGGCAATCACTTGCTGGGCGTAGTTCTCAGTTCAGTCGCAAGGAAGGGAGCACGATATGGGTTGGTATCTAAAGAAGAACTTCGCGATCGGCCCTTTAAGGCTAAATCTGTCGAAATCGGGACTAGGCGCGTCGGTGGGAGTGAAGGGCCTGAGGGTCAGTACAGGCCCCAAAGGCGCACAGGTAAATGCCGGTCGAGAGGGATTATATTACAGGGCATCGCTGAACACGCAGCCAGAACGTCCCGTTGGCGCGCAACCGCCGGGTGAAAGCCAGATTTCGAGTGCTCGAGGCGGTACCATCGAACCTTCCCGAGCAGATGTTGGCGACGCAATCGTTGATTCTGGGACCCGCGCCGTGGCCAGCTCGGTCGGGCGCAAGCTCGGCAACCAGCTCATCAGGGGGATCCTTGGCGGTCTGTTCCGTGGCCGCTAGCCTCGCCGACCAGCTGAGCGCGCTCGAAAGCGCGTGGCGCGCCGCGCTGCTCGCCAAGGACGAGACGGCGCTGCGCGAGCTCATTCATCCCGACTTCAAGCTCGTCGGCGTGCGCCCGACAGGCGAGCCGATTTCGGTCGATCTTGATGCGTGGGTACGGGCGCTCGCCGCGATGGAGATCGTCGCGGTCGAGTTCAACGTGATCGAGGTGGTCGGCACCGGAGACACGCTAATCGGCACGGTCGACGCCTGCTGGAAGGTGCGCTTCATGCACCAGTGCATCGAAGAGCGCGTGCTGCTGACCGACGTCTGGGTCCGCGCCGGGGACCGCTGGCAGGTCATTCGCCGCCACACGAGTTTCGTCCCCTCTGTGTCCGGCGCCGATAGCTGAATCGCCGGCCGTGCTGCACCTGTTCACCGGCAGGCCTTGCCAGCCCGACCATCAACGCGGCGAAGGGCGCGGTGCACTGGCCATTGGCAAGGGATAGGCGGTGGTCGACTTGACGCGCTCCATCGCGAACCGCGACGTGACGTTCTTGCACGGCACCTGCGCGACCAGCCGTTTGTAGAAGGCGTCATAGTCGCTCATCCCGGGGACCGCGATGCGCAGCAGGTAATCGACGTCCCCCGCCAGCCGGTAGATATCCATCACCTCGGGCATCGCCGAGACCAGTGCCGCGAACTCGCCGAGCCACGCCGCGCTATGATCGCCCGTCTCGATCTCGACGAACACCGTCAGCCCGAGCCCGATCGCTTCGGGATCGAGCAGCGCGACCCGGCGTTGGATCACGCCGCTATCCTCAAGCTTCTGGATACGGCGCCAAGCCGGCGTCTGCGACAGATTCACCCGGCTCGCGACCTCGGCCACCGACAGCGACGAATCCTCCTGCAGGATCGCCAGGATTTTATAATCGGTCTGATCCATTCGTCTCCACCCGTGTTGTTGGAACATATTGCTCGACCCGGACACTCCCGGGAAAGTTTGACGCCTTTTGCCGCGGCCCTGTTCCCAATCGCTTCAGTGAGCAGTATCTCCTCCCGGCGAGCCGTGCGCCTCGCGTCTAACTTGGCATCGCGAAAGTTTACACAAGTATGTTGGAAGAATTTTCTAATTGTCGTCCGGGCTTGACCCGCTAATGGACGCCAAGCGCCCACCCGTTCCGTTCGTGCTGACCGCCAACGATCTGTTGTCGGGCTACACCGTCTATCATGACGGCGCCCGCTGGGTCGCGAAGCTGGGTGACGCGCTGGTCGCGAAAGACGCGGAGGCGGGTGACCGACTCAACGAACTTGGCCTCGCCGAGCTGTCACGGGGGGCGATCATCGACCCCTATCTCGCCGGCGTGACGATTGGCGACGACGGCGCGATCGCCCCGCGCCATTTCCGTGATGCCTATCGATTAAGCGGCCCGACCATCGCCTTCGCCGGCCCCGCCTTCGTCCCCGGAGAGCAATGATGTACCGCTACGACGAATATGACGAGACCATCGTCCGCGAGCGCGCCGCGCAATTTCGCGACCAGGTCGAGCGACGCATCGACGGCTCGCTGACCGAGGAGGAATTCACTCCGCTTCGGCTGATGAACGGCCTCTACCTCCAGCTTCACGCCTATATGCTGCGCGTCGCGGTGCCCTATGGCACGCTCAATTCGAAGCAGATGCGCCAGCTTGGCGAGATCGCCGACAAATATGACCGCGGCTATGGCCACTTCACCACGCGGCAGAACATCCAGTATAACTGGCCCGTGCTGAAGGACGTCCCCGACATCCTCGACATGCTCGCCGACGTCGAGATGCACGCCATCCAGACCAGCGGCAACTGTATCCGCAACGTCACCGCCGACCATTTCGCAGGGGTCGCCGCGGACGAGGTCGAGGACCCGCGCCCGACCGCCGAGCTGATCCGCCAATGGTCGACCTTGCACCCCGAGTTCAGCTTCCTCCCACGCAAGTTCAAGATCGCGGTGACCGGCGCCGCCGAGGACCGCGCGGCGATCGCGGTGCACGACATCGGCCTCCAGATACTGCGCAATGACGCGGGCGAGGTCGGCTACAGGGTGCTCGTCGGCGGCGGCATGGGCCGCACCCCGTTCATCGCCAAGACCGTGCGCGACTTCCTGCCGAAGGCCGAGTTGCTCGGCTATCTCGAAGCGATCATGCGGGTCTATAATCTCGAGGGCCGGCGCGACAACAAGTACAAGGCGCGGGTCAAGATCCTCGTCCACGAAACCGGCACCGAGGAGTTCATCGCCCGGGTCGAGGCCGAATATGCCCGCAGCCCCAAGCCCAGCGTCCAGGCCGACCCGGCCGAGGTCGCGCGCATCGCCGCTTACTTCGCCCCGCCTGACTATGAACCATTGCCGGCGACCTCCGATGCGTTCGCGGTCGCCCGCAAGGCCGACCCGGCGTTCGAGCTGTTCGCGGCGACCAACCTCTTCCCGCACAAGGCACCAGGCTACACCGCGCTGACGGTGTCGATGAAGCCGATCGGCGCTCCCCCGGGCGACGCCTCGGCCGACCAGATGCGCCGCCTTGCCGACATCGCCGAGCGCTGGTCGCTGGACGAGATGCGCATCACCCATGTCCAGAATGTCGTCCTGCCGCACGTCCGGCTCGACGATGTCCATGCCGTCTGGTCGGCGCTGGTCGAGGCCGGCCTCGAGACCCCCAACGTCGGGCTCATCACCGACATCATCGCCTGCCCCGGCATGGACTATTGCAAGCTCGCCACGGCCCGCTCCATCCCGATCGCCGAGGCCATTTCCGAACGCTTCGCCGACCCCGCGCGCCAACGCCAGATTGGCCCGCTCGGGATCAAGATCTCGGGCTGCATCAACGCCTGCGGCCACCACCATGTCGGCGCAATCGGCATCCTGGGGCTCGAAAAGGGCGGCGTCGAGAACTACCAGATCACGCTCGGCGGCGAGCCCGGCACCGATGCCTCATTGGGCGAGCGGCTCGGCGCGGGGATCGACGGCGACGCGGTTCCCGGCGCGATCGAGCGCATCGTCGATACGTATCTCGAGCTGCGCACCGGCGTCGAAGAACCGTTCATCGACACCGTCCGTCGCGTCGGCCTCGACCCGTTCAAACCCGCCCTCGTCGCCCCAGCGCAGGAGGCCGCCGATGCCGTTGCTTGATCGCACCGGCCTCAAGCCCGACGAGTTCACCCGCGACGACTCCGCCGCGCCCGCGATCATCGTGCCCTTGGCCGACCTCAATGAGGCCCTGTCGAATCGCGCCCAGGGCCAGCGGATCGGCATCGACGTGCCCAACACAGCCGTCCCATATGACCTCCCGACCCAGGCCGGGATCGACCTCATCGCGGTCGCCTTCCCCAAGTTCGGCGACGGGCGCGGGTTAAGCATCGGCCATGCCTTGCGCGAACAGGGCTTCACCGGCACGCTCCGCGTCTCGGGCGCATTGCTCCCCGACCAGTTCGCCTTCGCGCTTCAATGCGGCTTCGACGAGGTCGAGATCGACGCCGAACGCCTCGCTCGCCAGCCGATCGAGCAATGGCTCGCCGCGCTCGGCGATGTCACGCTCAGCTACCTGGAGTCGACCGATGGTACCCCGTCGATCTTCGCCAAGCGGGCCGCCGCCGCCAAAGCCATGGCCGAATGACCGACAGTTTCCCTCCGATTACCGGCGCCCAGCCGTGGGACCGGCTCGCGTCGCTGCGCGCAGCGGTCGACGGCCGGATCGTCTTCACGACCAGCTTCGGGCTGGAAGACCAGGCGCTCACCCACATGATCTTCGACGCCAAGATCGACATCGACGTCGTCACCATCGACACCGGCCGGCTGTTCCCCTCGACCTATAAATTATGGGCTGACACCGAGGCCAGATACGCCCGCCGGATCAAGGCATTTTACCCCGACGCCGAGGCGGTCGCGGGGTTCGTCGCCGACTGGGGGATCAACGGCTTCTACCACGCGACCGACGCCCGCTCGGGCTGCTGCGGCGTGCGCAAGGTCGAGCCCTTGCAGCGAGCGCTGGCCGGCGCATCAGGCTGGGTCACGGGCTTGCGCGCCGACCAGTCGGAAACGCGTGGCGCCGTCCCGCTCGCCGCGTGGGACGCGACTCACCGCCTCGTAAAAACCGCCCCGCTCTACGACTGGACGCGCGAGCAGGTGGTCGCCTTCGTCGAAACCGAAACCGTCCCGATCAACCCGCTCCACGCGCAAGGCTTCCTCTCGATCGGCTGCGAACCCTGCACCCGCGCGGTTGCGCCCGGCGAGCCCGAGCGCGCTGGCCGCTGGTGGTGGGAGAATGACGAAAGCAAAGAGTGCGGCCTTCACATCGGCACTGACGGCAAGCTCGTTCGCACGAGTGTCGCCGCATGACCCCCCGCGTCCCAGAAGCCACCCCCGCGCGGATCGCGCCACTGGCGACCTTCCCCGCCTTTTTCAAACTCGAAGGCCGCCGCGTGGTTGTCGCCGGGGGCTCGCCAGGCGCGCTGTGGAAGGCCGAGCTGCTGTCCGCCGCCGGAGCCCATGTCGCCGTCTTCGCCGGTGACAGCGATGGAACCGCGCTGTTCGCCGGGCTTGTCGCGCACCCCGTTGCAGGCCCGGTCACCGTCGAACCGCGCGCGTGGCAACCAGCCGACCTCGCCGGGTCGACCCTCGCCTTCGCCGATCTCTCAGACCAGGCCGAAGCCATCGCCTTCGTCGCCGCCGCCCGCGCCGCCGGTGCCCCGGTCAACATCATCGACCAGACCCCCCTATGCGATTTTCAGCTGGGCACGATCGTCAACCGCTCGCCGGTAATCATCGCCATCTCGACCAATGGCGGCGCGCCGATGCTCGGCCAGTCGATCCGCACCCGCATCGAGAGCGTGCTCCCCCTCCGCCTCGCCGACTGGGGT
>JBKJMA010000179.1:0-3972 GCA_046596505.1 Sphingomicrobium sp. | reverse complement strand
ATCGTCGAATATTTGGCCTTGCCCGAATGGAGCGCCAAAATCATCTGCTCGCGGCTGGTGCCCAGTGTCTCGGCCGCGCAATAAAGATACAGCCCATGGCCCGCCTCGTCCTGCACCTTGGCGAGCAAAATCGCCTTGCGCCGCAGCGACGGCGCGCGGCTGATCCAGTTGCCCTCCGGCAGCATGCCGACGATCTCGCTATGAGCATGCTGGCTGATCTGCCGCACCAGCGTCTTGCGGTACGCGTCAGGCATCCAGTCCTTGGGCTCGATGAACTCGTCGGCGGCAACGCGCGCTTCGAACGCGGCAACCAGTGCGGGGTCCTCGCGGCTGATCGGGGTGGGTGCAGTCGTGCCGAGTTCTCCGGCCTTGCCAAGCTCAGTCGTGTACATCGCGTGTCTCCGGCGCCTGACATAGAATTAACCGACCGACCGGTCAATCAATTCAGTCCTTATTGGTCGGCTGATTTACGCCACCTCGAAAGCGCGGGCGTTGCCGCCTCAGACGATCGGCCTCAAACGCGCTCGACTATCATCGCGATCCCTTGTCCAACCCCGATGCACATCGTGCACAGGGCGAGTTTTCCGCCGGTTTGCCGGAGCTGCTCGGTCGCGGTGAGAACGAGCCGCGCCCCCGACATGCCGAGCGGGTGGCCGAGCGCGATCCCGCCGCCATTGGGGTTGATGTGGTCGCCATCGTCGGGAAGGCCGAGCTGGCGCAGGACCGCGAGGCCCTGGCTGGCAAAGGCTTCGTTCAATTCGACGACGTCGATCGCGCCGATCGTCAGCCCGAGCCGGTCGAGCAGTTTGCGCGAGGCGGGAGCGGGACCGATGCCCATGATCCGCGGCGGCACGCCAGCGGTGGTGCAGCCGAGCACGCGGGCGCGCGGGGTGAGGCCGTGGCGCCCCACCGCGACGGCGCTGGCGACGATGATCGCGGCGGCGCCGTCGTTGACCCCGGAGGCATTGCCGGCGGTGACGCTGCCGTCGGGGCGGACGATCGGTTTCAGCCGGCCAAGCTGCTCGACGCTAGTTTCGCGCGGATGTTCGTCGCGCGCGACGATGATGGGGTCTCCTTTCTTCTGGAGGATCGAGACGGGGACGATCTCGGCGTCGAACCGCCCGCTCGCCTGCGCGGCGGCGGCGCGGCGTTGGCTTGTCGCGGCGAAGCGGTCCTGGTCCGCGCGACTGACGCCGAACTCGTCGGCGACATTCTCGGCGGTCTCGGGCATCGAATCGATCCCGTATTCGGCCTTCATCAGCCGGTTGACGAAGCGCCAGCCGATGGTCGTGTCATAGACCGCGTTGGCGCGGCTGAATGCGGTGTCGGCCTTGGGCATGACGAACGGTGCGCGGGACATGCTCTCGACCCCGCCGGCGACGATGAAGTCGGCCTCGCCCGCCTTGATTGCGCGCGCGGCATAGGCGACCGCGTCCATGCCCGATCCGCACAGCCGGTTGATGGTCGTTCCCGGTACTTCGGCGCCGAGCCCGGCGAGCAGCGCCGCCATGCGCGCGACGTTGCGATTATCTTCTCCCGCCTGGTTGGCGCAGCCGAACACGACGTCGTCGACGATGGTCCAGTCGATCCCCGGGTTGCGCTCCTTCAGCGCGCGCAGAGGGATGGCGCCAAGGTCGTCGGGTCGGACCGAGGCGAGCGCGCCGCCGTAGCGACCGATCGGGGTGCGCACCGCGTCGCAGATGAAGGCGTCGGTCATGTCGGTCTCCACGGGTATGCCGCCGAACTAGCAGAGGAAGTTTGTCGTTGCCAAGAATTGACCGACCGGGCAGTCTGTTAATTCACCAGCGGGACGAGCAGATGGGTTACGAGACGATCCGGTTCGAGGTCGAAGACGGAGTCGCTCGGCTGACGCTCAACCGTCCCGAGCGGCTCAACAGCTTCACTGCGCAGATGCATGGCGAGTTCGCCGCGGCGCTTAGCGAGGTCGAGGAGGACGCGGCGATCCGCTGCCTGTTGCTGACCGGCGCCGGTCAGCAACAGGCAGCGGATCGCCGCGTCCTCCTCGACCTCGCTAAGCGCCGCGGCGAACTCGCCATGCATCTGCGCAGTGAAGCTGTTGAGCCGCTCGGGACGGTTGAGCGTCAGCCGAGCGACTCCGTCTTCGACCTCGAACCGGATCGTCTCGTAACCCATCTGCTCGTCCCGCTGGTGAATTAACAGACTGCCCGGTCGGTCAATTCTTGGCAACGACAAACTTCCTCTGCTAGTTCGGCGGCATACCCGTGGAGACCGACATGACCGACGCCTTCATCTGCGACGCGGTGCGCACCCCGATCGGTCGCTACGGCGGCGCGCTCGCCTCGGTCCGACCCGACGACCTTGGCGCCATCCCTCTGCGCGCGCTGAAGGAGCGCAACCCGGGGATCGACTGGACCATCGTCGACGACGTCGTGTTCGGCTGCGCCAACCAGGCGGGAGAAGATAATCGCAACGTCGCGCGCATGGCGGCGCTGCTCGCCGGGCTCGGCGCCGAAGTACCGGGAACGACCATCAACCGGCTGTGCGGATCGGGCATGGACGCGGTCGCCTATGCCGCGCGCGCAATCAAGGCGGGCGAGGCCGACTTCATCGTCGCCGGCGGGGTCGAGAGCATGTCCCGCGCACCGTTCGTCATGCCCAAGGCCGACACCGCATTCAGCCGCGCCAACGCGGTCTATGACACGACCATCGGCTGGCGCTTCGTCAACCGGCTGATGAAGGCCGAATACGGGATCGATTCGATGCCCGAGACCGCCGAGAATGTCGCCGACGAGTTCGGCGTCAGTCGCGCGGACCAGGACCGCTTCGCCGCGACAAGCCAACGCCGCGCCGCCGCCGCGCAGGCGAGCGGGCGGTTCGACGCCGAGATCGTCCCCGTCTCGATCCTCCAGAAGAAAGGAGACCCCATCATCGTCGCGCGCGACGAACATCCGCGCGAAACTAGCGTCGAGCAGCTTGGCCGGCTGAAACCGATCGTCCGCCCCGACGGCAGCGTCACCGCCGGCAATGCCTCCGGGGTCAACGACGGCGCCGCCGCGATCATCGTCGCCAGCGCCGTCGCGGTGGGGCGCCACGGCCTCACCCCGCGCGCCCGCGTGCTCGGCTGCACCACCGCTGGCGTGCCGCCGCGGATCATGGGCATCGGTCCCGCTCCCGCCTCGCGCAAACTGCTCGACCGGCTCGGGCTGACGATCGGCGCGATCGACGTCGTCGAATTGAACGAAGCCTTTGCCAGCCAGGGCCTCGCGGTCCTGCGCCAGCTCGGCCTTCCCGACGATGGCGACCACATCAACCCCAATGGCGGCGGGATCGCGCTCGGCCACCCGCTCGGCATGTCGGGGGCGCGGCTCGTTCTCACCGCGACCGAGCAGCTCCGGCAAACCGGCGGAAAACTCGCCCTGTGCACGATGTGCATCGGGGTTGGACAAGGGATCGCGATGATAGTCGAGCGCGTTTGAGGCCGATCGTCTGAGGCGGCAACGCCCGCGCTTTCGAGGTGGCGTAAATCAGCCGACCAATAAGGACTGAATTGATTGACCGGTCGGTCGGTTAATTCTATGTCAGGCGCCGGAGACACGCGATGTACACGACTGAGCTTGGCAAGGCCGGAGAACTCGGCACGACTGCACCCACCCCGATCAGCCGCGAGGACCCCGCACTGGTTGCCGCGTTCGAAGCGCGCGTTGCCGCCGACGAGTTCATCGAGCCCAAGGACTGGATGCCTGACGCGTACCGCAAGACGCTGGTGCGGCAGATCAGCCAGCATGCTCATAGCGAGATCGTCGGCATGCTGCCGGAGGGCAACTGGATCAGCCGCGCGCCGTCGCTGCGGCGCAAGGCGATTTTGCTCGCCAAGGTGCAGGACGAGGCGGGCCATGGGCTGTATCTTTATTGCGCGGCCGAGACACTGGGCACCAGCCGCGAGCAGATGATTTTGGCGCTCCATTCGGGCAAGGCCAAATATTCGACGAT
>JBKJMA010000037.1:0-9511 GCA_046596505.1 Sphingomicrobium sp. | reverse complement strand
CCTGTCGAATGATCGTCTCGGTCAACCGGTCGAACGTATCGCGGTCCGAGGTCACTTCCTTGCCATAGCGGCGCTGGAGCCGCTCGGCGGCGAGCTGGATCGGGGTCAGCGGGTTCTTGATCTCGTGCGCGATGCGCCGCGCGATGTCGGACCAGGCGGCGCGGCGCTGGTCGGACAATTGCTCGGTGATGTCGTCGAACGTCAGTACGGTGCTTTCGCCATAGCGCACGCGCTTGACCGCCAGCGTGCGTTGGCCGCTTCCGGCGGCCACAAGCACATTGGCTTCCCGCGCCTCGCCCGCCAAAAATTCGGCGAGATCGGGCGAAAGGTCGGCAAGCTGGCGACCTTCAAGCCCCTGCCCGCCCGACTGAAGCAATGTTTCGGCCGAGCGATTGGTGAGCAGGATCTGGCCCGCGCTATCGACCGTCAACACGCCGGCGGTGACGCTCGACAGCACCGCCTCGATGAACGCGCGGCGGGTGTCGAGCTGGTTGTTCGCGGTGATCAGCGCGGTGGTCTGCGTTTCAAGGCGACCCGCCATGCGATTGAAGGCCGTCGCGAGCGTGCCAATCTCGTCGGCAGTCTCGGAGACCGGCACCCGCACCGAGAAATCACCCTCCTCGATCCGCCCGGCCGCATTGACGAGCGATCCAACCGGCTGGACCAGTCGATCGGCCAGCTTAAGCGCCGCGAGGATTGCCAGCCCGACAATGATCAGCGCGCCGAGATAGAGGGCCACGTTGAAGCGTAACTGATTGACCCGCGAGCGGTTGAGCAAGGTGCGATAATCGCCGAGCACACGGCCCGCTCCGTCGATCTGAGCGCGGACACCGGGATCGATACTCTTGGCGACATAAAGATAGGTCGACTGGCCAAAATCGAGCCGGGTGAGGACCGCGACCCGGCCCGGGCTGGCGACTTCAGCGACCTTGCCGGCCTTCAACTTCGCCAGCGCATCGCCGATCCGCTTCTGGTCGATCATCCCTTCGTAGATGTTGACCGCGGCGAGCGTCTGGACCTGACCAGATGGCTGGACATTGAGCACCGCCGCCTCGTTGAGGCTGCGCACATAGGTCTGATAGCTAACCCCGGTCGCGAAGCGCGGGCTGTCGATCGGCAATTGCTTCAGATAGCCGCCGAGGTCGCCCGACATCGTCACCGCCTCGGTTCCGAGCCGGTGAACCTCGTTGGCGTAGGCCCCTTGCGCCAGCGACACCGTATTTTCGAGCATCGTCCGCGCGCGGTTCGAGAACCAGAATTCGAGCCCGCTCTGCAGCAGCAGCGAGGCAAAAATTGCGACGACCACCGTCGGCACGGCGGCGACGAGCGAGAATAGCGCGACGAGCCTAGTGTGAAGCTGGCCGGTGCCGACTCCCCTGCTCTCCGCGTCGCGCCGGGCGGCATCGCGCGCGACGAGCACCATCAACACGATCGCGGGAAGAAGGTTGGCGATGAGCAGCAACGCCATCAGCGGTGGCGAGATCAGCGTGCCCGGCTCTGCACCGCGCGGGATCAGTGCGATCGTTCCGAGCAGAACCGCAGTCAGGACGAGTGCCGCCGCCAGCTTGGCGAAGCGGTAGAAGCGCCCATTCGCTCGCTCGCGCGCGAGCCAGCCGGTCGCGGGTCCCAAGTCAGAATCGGCTGCGCGGGCATCCATCGCGGCCAGCCCTAGCATGGCCGCGTTGCATGAAAAACACAGTGTGCGATATTTTCTTAAGCGACGGCCTGAGCGAGCCACGGCGCGTAGAATTCGCGGAGCATGGCGATGACGGTCGCCGGATCGTCGACCGCATTGACGCGATTGCGAAATTCAGCCGAGCCAGTCAGCCCCTTGGTGTACCAGCCGAGGTGCTTGCGCGCGATCTTGACCCCGGCTTCCGCGCCATAAAGCGACAGCATGGCGTCATATTGTTCGAGGATCACACCGAGCTGCTCGTCGAGCCCCGGGGTCGGGCGCGTCCCGTCCGCGGCGAGCGCGCTCATCACCTGGCCGAGCAGCCACGGCTTGCCATAAGCGCCGCGGCCGATCATCACCCCGTCAGCACCCGACTGGGCAAGCGCCTCGCGCGCGTCCGCGATCGAGCAAATGTCTCCGTTGACGATCACCGGCAGCGAGGTCGCCGCCTTGACCTTCGCCACGAACGACCAGTCGGCCGAGCCCTTGTACATCTGGCAGCGGGTGCGGCCGTGGACGGTGATCATCCTGATCCCGAGGTCCTCGGCGATGCGCGCGAGTTCGGGCGCGTTGAGGCTGTGATGGTCCCAGCCCATGCGCATCTTGAGCGTCACCGGCAGCTCGACCGCCTTGACCGTCGCGTCGATGATCGCAGACGCCAGCGGCAGGTCGCGCATCAGCGCCGAACCGGCGTCGCCGTTGACGACCTTCTTGACCGGGCAGCCCATGTTGATGTCGATGATTGCCGCGCCGCGCTGTTCGTTGAGCTTCGCCGCTTCGGCCATTTCATGCGGCGAGCAGCCCGCGAGCTGGAGCGAAACGGGCTCCTCCGACGGGTCCCACTCGGTCTTCTGGAGCGACTGACGGGTTTCGCGGATCATCGCCGCCGAGGCGACCATTTCGCTCACCGTGAGGCCGGCGCCATAGCGTTTGACGACTTTGCGGAACGGCAGGTCGGTCACCCCGGTCATCGGCGCGAGGATGACGGGCACGTCGAGGCGGAGCGGGCCAATCGAGATCGGTTTGAGCTTCATGGGAAGCAGCGCCTTTACAGGAGGGGGGCGGCACGGGCAAGGCGCACGGGATGAGCGTCACAGCCCTGATCGTCGCCGCCGGAGCGGGAAGCCGGATGGGCGGCGAGTTGCCGAAGCAATTTCGCCTGATCGGCGACAAGTCGATGGTTCGGCACGCGGTCGACGCAATGGCGGCGCATCCCGGTGTCGATGACATCCGCGTCGTGATCGGCGCTGGGCAGGAGGCACTTGCCAGCGAGGCGCTGGGCGGGGTGGATGTCGGCGCGTTCATCATCGGCGGCGCGGAACGGGCGGAGAGCGTGGCGAAGGGGCTTGCCGCGATCGATAGCGAGATCGTGCTGGTTCACGACGCGGCCCGGCCGTTTTGCCCGCCCGCGGTTATCGACCGGCTGCTCGCTGCACTCGAGAAGCATCACGGCGCGGTCCCGGTTCTTGCCGTCGCCGACAGTCTTGCGAAGGGCGACACGTTGCTCGGCGAGGCAGTCGACCGCAAGCGGCTGCTCCGCGTCCAGACGCCGCAGGCCTTCTACCGCGAGGATTTGCTCTATGCGCTCGAGGAAGCGGGCAAGCGGCTCGCCACTGACGAAAGCTCGGTGATGGTCGCCGCCGGGCTCAAGGTCGCGACGGTTGAAGGAGATCGCATGCTCGACAAGCTCACCACCCCCGCCGACTTCGTGGAGGCCGAGGCGCGCGTTGGCTCGCTGCTGGTCAGCCGCACCGGCATGGGGTTCGACGTCCACGCGTTCGAGGGACCCGGGCCGCTGATGATGGGCGGGATCGAGATTCCGCACGATCGCGGGCTGGCCGGACACAGCGACGCCGACGTCGTGCTCCACGCGATCACCGATGCGTTGCTCGGCGCCGCTTCGCTGGGTGACATCGGCGAGCATTTCCCGCCGTCCGACCCGCAGTGGAAGGGCGCCGCCTCTGACCAGTTCCTCGCTCACGCCGCGCGGCTGATCCGCGACCGTGGCGGTATAATCGACCATGTCGACTGCACCGTGATCTGCGAAGTGCCCAAGGTTGGACCGCACCGCACCGCGATGCGCGCCAATGTCGCGCGCATTCTCGGTGTCGCCGAGGGCGCGGTGAGCATTAAGGCGACGACCACTGAGCAGCTCGGCTTCACCGGCCGGGGTGAAGGCATCGCTGCGCAGGCCATCGCGACGGTGCGCCTGCCCGCGCCACCTGCTACGGCACCGCAATGACATCGGTCCTGCACGACTCGCTGGTCGACCTCGCGCGTCGGGTGATCGATGAAAATCGGTCCGCCGGAAAGCGCATCGTCGTTGCCGAAAGCTGCACCGGCGGTCTGGTGTCGGCGGCACTGACCGAGATCCCCGGCTCATCCGACGTGTTCGATGGCGGGTGGGTGACCTACTCCAACGCCACCAAAATCGCCGAACTCGGAGTTTCGAGCGAAGTGCTCGACACGTTCGGCGCGGTCAGCATTGCCGCCGCCTGGGCAATGGCGCGCGGAGCACTGGCGGCGTCCACCGCCGACCATGCCGTCGCGATCACCGGGATCGCCGGGCCGGGCGGCGCGACCCCGGGCAAGCCGGTCGGAACCGTCGTCTTCGCCCGCGCCGAGCGGGGCGGCGACCCGAACGATATCGTCACCGACAGCCGCTTCTTCGAGGATGAGGACCGCAGCGGGGTGCGGCTTCAAGCGGCGCTTTGCGCGCTCGAGCTGTTGCTGCCGTAAAGCTTCTCCGCGCGGGTTTCGAACGCGCCGGTCATGCGCCGCAGCGCGCGGTCGAACATCTGCCCGGCGATGGTTTCGAAAATGCGCGACTTGAAGGCGAAGTCGACCGAGAAATGGAGGTTGGTGCCGCCGTCAGGAGCCGGATCGAAGCGCCATTCATTCTTGAGATATTTGAGCGGGCCTTCGACGTAGTCGACGGTGATGCGGTCGGGCGCCTGCTTGGTCACGCGGCTGGTGAAGCGCTCCTTGAACGCGGTGAAACCGACGACGAGGTCGGCGATCGTCTCGGCCTCGCTCGACGAGCGAACCCGCACCGCGACTACCCACGGCAGGAACTCGGCGTAGCGGCCGACGTCGGCGACGAGGTCGAACAACTGCGCCGGGGTAAAGGGCAAATACTTCGTCTCGCTATGCCGTGGCATCAGGTGGTGGTGGCCCCTGCCCGCGCCAGTTGCGCCTGGCGCGCGGCGCGCATTTTCTCGAAGTCGTCACCGGCGTGATAGCTCGAGCGGGTCAGCGGCGAGGCGGCGACAAGCAGGAAGCCCTTGGCGCGGGCGATCGAGGCATAGGCCTTGAACGCGTCGGGGGTGACGAACTCGTCGACCTTGGCATGGCGCGGGGTCGGTTGGAGATATTGGCCCATCGTCAGGAAATCGATTCCGGCCGAGCGCATATCGTCCATCACCTGGTGAACTTCGAGGCGTTGCTCGCCCAGGCCCACCATCACGCCCGACTTGGTGAAGATCGACGGGTCGAGCCGCTTGACCGTCTCGAGCAGCCGCAGCGAGGCATAGTAACGCGCGCCGGGGCGGATCGTCGGGTATAGCCTCGGCACGGTCTCGAGGTTGTGATTGTAGACGTCGGGTCGCGCCGCGACGATCGCCTCGACCGCGCGGTCATGCTTGTTGCGGAAGTCGGGGGTGAGGATCTCAATCGTCGTCGTGGGCGTGGTGCGGCGCAGCGCCTCAATCACCTTGACGAACTGGCTTGCCCCGCCGTCGGGTAGGTCGTCGCGGTCGACCGAGGTCACGACGATATGCTTCAGCCCCAAGGCGGCGGCGGCGTCGGCGGTGTGCTGCGGCTCCAGCAAATCGACCGCGCGTGGCATGCCAGTCTTGACGTTGCAGAAGGCGCAGGCGCGCGTGCAGGTGTCGCCGAGGATCATCACCGTGGCGTGCTTCTTGCTCCAGCATTCGCCGATGTTGGGGCAGGCCGCCTCCTCGCATACCGTGGCAAGGTTGAGCGATCGCATCAGCCGCTTGGTCTCGGCATAGCCCTCGCTGGTCGGCGCCTTGACGCGGATCCAGTCGGGCTTGCGTTGCCTCGGGGCAGTGACAGGGACGATCAGGGGAATGGTCATGAGAGCGGCAGATAGGCGCTCGCCCCCCGATTGCCAACACGGCGCGAGGCCAAGCGAAGATCGGCTGAGCCGTTGCTTGACAGCCACCGCCAGCTTCTGACCATAGGCGACGTCGACGTGATCCGGGGTGACCGCTTTTAATGCCAGAATTTCAGCGCTTGCTCGAAGGCTATCAGCGCTTTCGTGAGGGTGAATATCATACCGAACGCCAACGGTGGGAAGAACTCGCCGAGGGGCAGGAACCACCGGTGATGATCATCGGCTGTTGCGACAGCCGCGTCGATCCGGCGACGATATTCGATACCCGGCCGGGCCAGGCCTTCATCCTGCGCAATGTCGCCAATCTGGTGCCGCCATGTGAGACCGGCGGCGGCTTGCACGGTGCGTCGGCCGCGATCGAATTCGGCGTGACCAGCCTCAATGTGGCGCACATCGTCGTGGTTGGGCATGGGGCGTGCGGCGGGATAAGCGCGGCACTGAACGAAACCGACCGCGACGGCGGGCATAGCTTCATCGATCAGTGGATCAGCATCATCGATACGCCGCGAACGCGGATCCTCTCCGATACGATGATCGTCGACAAGCAACTCGCCTTGGAACTCGAGGCGGTCAAGCTGAGCATGGCGAACCTGCGCACCTTTCCCTTCGTCCAGGAGCGGGTGGCGGCAGGCACGCTCAAACTCCACGGTTGCCACTTTACCATCGCGGAAGGGCAATTGTTCGTCCTCGACGAAACGGAAACTACCTTCCACCCGGTCTGAGGAGTTGGGCGCCGGCGAGGAACCCCGCGCCGGCGCTCAGTGACTGCTAATTAGCAGCGAGTATTATAGTCGTAGATCGCGTTGCCGTTCCTATCGACATAGTAGCAATAACCGCGCGTATCGCGGTAATATTGCTTGCCCCTGACGACCGCGCCAAGCACGCCGCCAAGAACTGCGCCGGCGATTGCGCCAGTTCCGACGCTGACGCCCGGAACGACCGCGCCGATGACGCCGCCGGCAACGCCGCCGATGACTGCGCCCGTAACCGCGCGACCGGCTTGGGTCTGCTGACCGCTGCTGTAGCCGCCATTGTTGTAGCCGTACTGATCATAGGGGTTGGTCGCACAGGCCGACAGTGTCAGTGCGCTGGCCAGGGTCGCGCCGAGTATAAGCTTTTTCATGTCCGTTCCTCTCAATCACCGTCCAATGCGGCAAAAGCGCCCGAAGGGGTCATTTCGTTCCGCCGCCGATGCGGTATGATCATCGAAACGGAGCCAGAAGATGAATGAACGATTGTCCGCGTCAGACCCCAGCCTCAATATCGCCTTGCTGATCGACGCGGATAACGCCTCGCCCGAACACCTCGACGAAGTGCTGCTGGTGTTGGGCGAGCTCGGTACGATCAATATTCGCCGCGCCTATGGCAATTGGTCGAAACCCAGCCTCAAGACGTGGGGCACGCTGACCGGGCTCCACTCGATTGTCCCGATGCAGCAGTTCGACATCGTCAAGGGCAAGTCGGCGACCGACATGCGGATGGTGATCGATGCGATGGACCTGCTTTACCGCGGTCACGTCGATGGATTCGGGATCATGTCGAGCGACAGCGACTTCCTGCCGCTTGCCCAGCGTATCCGCGAAGACGGGTTGCCGGTCTATGGCTTCGGGACGACCAAGACCCCGGTGAGCTTCCAGCAAGCGTGTACGCGCTTTTTCGACGTCGCCGCCCTGGCGATCGATGAAGCCGAGGCTCTCGAGGCGCCCAAGGCGAGCGAAGGCCAGCGGACGGTCGACACCGAGCTGCTCAAGATATTGGGTTCGGCCTACAAGGCTTCGAAACGCGACGAAGAAGGCTTCGCTTCCCTGTCCGAAGTCGGCCAGCGCGCGACCGCCGTATCGAGTTTCGCGGTCCGCAACTATGGCTTCTCGCGGCTGTCCGACCTGATCAAGGCGGTTCCCAATTTCGAGGTCAAAACCGGGACCGACGGGCGGCTGGCGGTGAAACGGCTGCGCTGACAGGAACGCGCATCCCGCCTGTTTGTTGTATTCGGCAACCCTCATAAAAGGAATGCCGTCAATGTTCGATAATGACGAAGGCAATGATATTCGCCTGCGGAAGCAGTTCTGGAACGCGCTGTCCGACAGCCCGTTCATGATGCTTGGTCTCGAAGGCGTCGAGGACGACCAGACCCGCCCGATGAGCGCGCAGATCGACGCCCCCGATGACAGAAACAAGGAAGACGGCGGGCAAATCTACTTCTTCGCCTTGAAAACCGAAGGAGTGGGCAAGTCGGTGACCAGCGCGAGCCGCGCGGTCGCGACCTTCTCCGCCAAGGACCACCGCCTGTTCGCTCATGTCCACGGTTGCCTCGTCGAGGACAATGACCGCAACGTGATCGAGCGATTGTGGAGCCCGTCCGTCGCCGCTTGGTACAAAGACGGCAAGAACGACCCCAACCTCAAGCTCCTTCGCTTCGACACCGAAAGCGCGACCATCTGGGAAGCCGCCAGGGGCGCGACGTTCAAGGCCGCGGCGTTGAAGGCGCTGTTCGACATCGACCCGCGTACGGAACATTCGCAGGACCACAAGGCGGACGTGACGCTGTAAATCGCCAGTCCCGTCGTGCGGCCATACTGGCCCGACACGGCGGGATCGGCTAGCATAGCCTTCTTGGCGGATAATTGCCGACGCCTGCGGGAACAGCGGGCGAGGGAATTGTCGGCGATTTGTGTAGCGTGACGAGGAGCGTCGCTGCTTCCGCGTCTCCCTGCACCAACGGGAGGTGGATGATGATCGACCAGGATTCGACGGGGCTCGATGGCCGTTGGACAACGTATGCGCTGAGCCTGCTGCGGATCGTGACGGCGTTGCTGTTTCTTCAGCATGGCACGAGCAAAATCCTCTCCTTTCCCGCAACTGCCGCAAGCGACCCGTCGATGTGGTCGCTGTTCTGGGTCGCCGGATACCTGGAACTGATCGGGAGCCTGCTGTTGGTCGTCGGCCTGTTCACCCGCCCAGTCGCCTTCCTGCTCACCGGCGAAATGGCGATCGGCTACTGGATAGTCCACGCGCCGAAATCGGTCTTCCCCGTGCTGAACGGGGGCGAATCGGCGGTCTTGTTCTGCTTCGTTTTCCTGTTGTTCGCGGCGACCGGACCGGGCGAGTGGAGCATCGATGAGGTCCTGCGCAAGCGGCGACCCGACAGCGACGGCTATTCCTCGCCTAGGATGTGAGTGCCACCACCGGGAATGGACCTACCGCGTGAGCTTCTTGTAGCTCATGCGGTGCGGGCGGTCGGCTTCGGGGCCCATGCGGCGGCGCTTGTCTTCTTCATAGGCTTCAAAATTGCCTTCGAACCATTCGACGTGGCTGTCGCCCTCGAACGCGAGAATGTGCGTCGCGAGGCGATCGAGGAAGAAACGGTCATGGCTGATGACCACCGCGCAACCGGCGAAATTCTCGAGCGCTTCCTCGAGCGCGCGCAGCGTTTCGACGTCGAGGTCGTTGGTCGGCTCGTCGAGCAGCAGGACGTTGCCACCCTCCTTGAGCATCTTGGCAAGGTGAACGCGGTTGCGCTCGCCGCCTGACAGCTGGCCGACCTTCTTCTGCTGATCGACACCCTTGAAGTTGAACGCGCCGACATAAGCGCGGGTCTGCAATTCCTGCTTGCCGATCGTCATCAACTCGTGCCCGCCCGAAATTTCCTCCCACACATTGTGGTTGGGATTAAGGTCGTCGCGGCTCTGGTCGACGAA
>JBKJMA010000175.1:0-4402 GCA_046596505.1 Sphingomicrobium sp. | reverse complement strand
CACCCGGCGCCGTTGCGCCCCGGCCGACGACCTCGCCGTCGCGAACGATGACGCAGCCGACATTGGGGTTTGGCGCGGTCCGCCCTCGCGCGCGCTCGCCGAGCGCGATGGCCTCCGCCATCCAGCGATCATCGTCCGCCGCGCCCTGGCCCCTCTCGTCGGTCACATGCCGAGCTTTTTCTCGATTTCCTGGAACTGCTTCTTCTTGGCTTCCTTATACGCGTCGCGCTCGGCCTGGTCCTTGGCCTGGTCGCGCTTGATGTCGGCGTCGGTGCGTTCGGGGCCATACTGCTCAACATAGACGATCGTCGCCGGCGGGGCGGTGTTAATCTGCGGATCGACGAGGAACAGGATAATGATGATGATCGTCGAGAGAATTGCGAGCAGCGCGCCGATGACCTGTTCGCGGCTGCTGTGCCGGACGACGGCAAAGAAGTCGCGGATCGCTGCGCGGGGACTCGACGGAGGGGGCATGACCGACATGGCGCCTAAATAGGGTGCGGCGGGGCGTGGGGCCAGCCCCGCCGCACTTGCTTTCGCTGTCAGCCCTTGCCGAGCTCGATCCAGAGCGTCAGTGTTGCCTGCTCGTCGAGGCCGCTCTTAGCCGAGCGACCGCGCGGGTCTGGCCGATGCGCTTGAGCAACGGCGCCATTTCCGGTCCCGACTCGCGACCGGTCAACGCCATACGCAGCGGATGAAATAGTGGCTTGCCCTTGCGCCCGGTCGCCACCTTGAGCGCGGTCGATAGCTCGGACCACGGCTCGGCCGCCCAATCGACCCGTGCGGCAAGATCGGCGGCCTGGGCGAGGAAAGCGCGGTCTTCGTCGGCAATGACCGGCGGCGGCAAATCGCCGACCAGCACCGCCTGCCACTCGCCATATTCCCTGAGGTGCGCGATGTTGCCACGCAGGAGCAGCCAGTCGGGCTCGTTCGCCTTGTCCGGCAAGAGGTCGGCCACATCCGCGAAGTCCAGATGGTGGAGCAGGCGCGCGTTGAGCTGCTCGACTTCGGCGAGGTCGAAATGAGCGGGGGCACGGCCGAAATGAGCGAAATCGAACCCTTCGGCCAGGTCGACGAGATGCGCCCGCGGTTCGACCGGCTGCGACGTCCCCAATCGCGCGAGCAGCGACAGCAACGCCATCGGCTCGAGCCCGGCCTCGCGCATGCCTTCCACGCCGACAGCCCCGAGCCGCTTCGACAGCTTGCCCTCGCCGGCCACAAGGAGAGCCTCGTGCGCTAAGTGCGGGACGGGCGCACCCAAGGCCGCGAACATTTGCACCTGGGTGGCGCTATTTGAAACATGGTCCTCACCGCGCACGATATGCGTCACGCCCATGTCGATGTCGTCGATCACACTCGGTAGCAGGTAAAGCCAGCTGCCATCGGCGCGGCGGATCACCGGATCGCTGATCAGCGCCGGGTCGAACTTCTGCTCGCCCCGAACGAGATCGGTCCACAGGATCGGCGCGCCATGTTCCAGTTTGAACCGCCAATGCGGCGCGACGCCATCGGGCACAGTCGCGTTGTCGGGCCTGCGCTCATAGACCGGCGGCAGGCCGCGCCCAAGCAACACCTTGCGACGCAGTTCGAGTTCCTCGGGGGTTTCGTAGCAGGCGTAAACCCGTCCCGCCGCCCGAAGCCGCTCGAACTCGCGTTCGTACAGCGCGAACCGCTCCGACTGCCGAACTACCGCTTCCGGGACCAGCCCGAGCCAGTCGAGGTCGTCGCCAATCGATTGGTCAAACTGCGCCGTCGACCGCTCGCGATCGGTATCGTCGATACGCAGCAGGAATCGCCCGCCATGGCGCAGCGCGAACAGCGCATTGTGCAGCGCCGTGCGAATATTGCCGACATGAAGCCGCCCCGTCGGCGACGGTGCGAAGCGGGTGGTGACGGTCATGGCTTGCCCGTGTGGAAGGCGTTGCTGATCGGGTAGCGGCGGTCGCGGCCAAAGTTGCGGGCGCCGAGTTTGACGCCTGGCGGAGCTTGGCGACGCTTGTACTCGGCTCGGAGCAGCTTGCGTTCGATGTCGGCAACCAGCTGGTCATCCGCGCCGGTGAGCTTGGCCGTCTCGCGCACCGAGAATTCCTTTTCGACCAGTGCTTCGAGGATGCGGTCGAGGACGGCGTAGGGCGGCAAGCTGTCTTCGTCCTTTTGGTCGGGGCGCAGCTCGGCCGAGGGCGGCTTGTTGATCACGCGCTCCGGCATCACCGGGCCAACAGGGCCGAGCGCCCCATCGGGCTTGATGGCGTTACGCCAGCGCGAGAGAGCGAAGACGGTCGTCTTGTAGGCGTCCTTGAGCACCGAATAGCCGCCGGCCATGTCACCGTAGATGGTCGAATAGCCGACTGACAACTCGCTCTTGTTGCCGGTGGTGAGGACCATGGGACCGAAGCGGTTGGAGAGCGCCATCAGCGTCACCATGCGCAGCCGCGACTGGATATTTTCCTCGGCGAGGCCGGGCTTGGTTCCGGTGAAGGCGGGGGCCAGCATCTGGTCCAGCGCCTCGACCCCGGGGACGATCGGGATGACGTCATGACGGACGCCGAGCAGCTTCGCGCAGCCCTCGGCGTCCTCGAGGCTTTCGGCGCTGGTGAAGCGCGACGGCATCATCACGCACCACACCTTGTCGGGGCCGAGCGCATCGGCCGCGACCGCGGCGCTCAACGCACTGTCGATTCCACCGGACAGGCCGAGGATGACTCCGGGGAAGCCATTGTCGCCGACATAGTCGCGCAAGCCCGTGACCATCGCCGCATAAATGTCGGCGGGGTAAGGATCGAGCGCATGGGTGGCCCGCGTCTCGCAGGTCCAGCCGGTCGCCCCCCGCCGCCACTCGGTCAGCTGCAACGCCTCTTCCCAATCGGGCATCTGCACCACGATCGCCCCCGAGCGATTGATCACGAACGACGATCCGTCGAACGCCAGCTCGTCCTGCCCGCCGACACGATTGAGATAGGCCAGCGGCAGGCCGGCCTCGATCGCTCGATCCTGCGCGAGACGCAGCCGGACGTCGTCCTTGTCGAGCTCGTAGGGGCTGCCGTTGGGGACGAGCAGCAGTTCGGCTCCCGCCCTCGCGAGCGCGGCGCAGACCGGTTCGACCCAGATATCCTCGCAGATCGGGACACCGATCTTCACGCCGCGGAATTCCATTGGGACGGGTAGCGGGCCACTCGCAAACACGCGCTTTTCGTCGAAGGTGCCGTAGTTGGGAAGCTCGTGCTTGAGCGTCCGCGCGATCACACGGCCACCTTCGGCCAGGATCATCGCATTATAGACCAGCCCTTTCTCGACATGGAGCGCGCCGAACAACAACGCCGGACCGCCATCGGCGGTGGCGTCGGCCAAGCGCTCTGCGGCCTCGAGGCTGCGGCGGACGAACTCGGGCTTGAGGACGAGGTCCTCGAGCGGATAACCGGTCAGCTGGAGCTCGGGGACCATGACGAGATCCGCGTCCGCGGCCTTCGCGCGCCACTCGAGAATCTTCGCGGCATTGCCGGCAAGATCGCCAACGCGCTGGTTCATCTGCACAAGGGCGATGGACAAATGGTCTGCGGGTTGGTCGATCACCTTTCTAAGTTAGGCGCGGCGATGTTGGGCGGCAAGCTTGGCTAATAGGCGGCAGCCGCTATTGGGGTGCCAACCCAAGGGGACCGACATGAAACTACTCGCCGGAAATTCGAACCTGCCGCTCGCGCGCGCTATCGGCGATTACCTCGAAGTACCGCTGACCAAGGCGAGCGTGCGCCGCTTCGCCGATGAGGAGGTGTTTGTCGAAATCAACGAGAATGTCCGCGGCGAGGACGTGTTCGTAATCCAGTCGACCAGTTTCCCGACCAACGACAATCTCATGGAATTGCTGATCTGCATCGACGCGCTGCGCCGTGCATCGGCCAAGCGGATTACCGCGGTCGTTCCTTATTTCGGCTATGCCCGGCAGGACCGAAAACCTGGCCCGCGCACCCCGATCTCGGCCAAGCTGGTCGCCAACCTCATCACCGTCGCTGGCGCCAACCGCGTGCTGTCGATGGATCTTCACGCCGGCCAGATCCAGGGCTTCTTCGACATTCCGACCGACAACCTCTGGGCCGCGCCGGTCATGGCGGCGGACATCCAGGCGCGGTTTCGAGGGCGCAAGTTGATGGTCGTCTCGCCCGATGTCGGCGGCGTGGTCCGCGCACGCAGCCTCGCCAAACGGCTCGACAACGCACCGCTGGCAATCGTCGACAAGCGCCGCGAGCGCGCCGGTGAATCCGAAGTCATGAACATCATCGGCGACGTCGAGGGCCATTGCTGCATACTGATCGACGACATCGTCGATCAGAATGCAGGTCCGCCCGGCGACATCGCCGATGATGTTCATCACTTCGGATTCGCCGGCGCGCTCGCGGCGCTTGTCGAC
>JBKJMA010000183.1:0-5317 GCA_046596505.1 Sphingomicrobium sp. | reverse complement strand
AGCAGGGCCGCGACCGCAACATTCAGGCAATCTTGCCGCTCAAGGGCAAGATCCTCAACGTCGAGCGCGCGCGCTTCGACCGAATGCTCGGGTCGAAGGAAATCGGCACAATGATCCAGGCGCTCGGCACCTCGATCGGACGCGAGGAGTTCAACCTCGCCAAGCTGCGCTATCACAAGATCGTCATCATGACCGACGCCGACGTCGACGGCGCCCACATCCGCACGCTGTTGCTGACCTTCTTCTACCGCCAGATGCCCGAACTGATTGCCGCCGGTCACCTCTTCATTGCCCAGCCGCCGCTCTACAAGGTCGCGCGCGGGCGGTCGGAAGTGTACGTCAAGGACGATTCGGCGCTCGACGAATATCTCGTCAATGCCGGGCTCGAGGGGCTATTGCTCGAGACCAGCGACGGGCCACGCTCCGGTGCCGACCTGCGCACGCTGGTCGAACATGCGCGGCGAATGCGCACGCTGATGCGCTACGCGCCAAAGAAATATGATCCTTCGCTGATCGAGGCGCTGGCACTGTCCGGCGCGCTCGATCCGGCGCTCGATCGGGGCAGTCGCCTGGCGATGATCACGCGCGTCGCTGCGTGGCAGGGCGCGGGTGATCTGGAAGCGACGTGGACCGGCGAGATTGCCGCCGAGGGCGGTTTCCTGCTGCGCCGCCTGTGGCGCGGTGTAACCGATGTGACGATTGTCGAGCCGGCCTTCCTCAGCTCGGCCGAAGCGCGCAAGCTGCACAGCCTTGCCGGCGAACAGGGCCCGCTATATTCGAAGCCGGCGATCCTCCGCACGGTTCGCAAGTCGACCGCTCCAGTCGAAATCGTCCCCGCTCCAGTCGAGGATGAGGACGCAGACGACCAGATCGAGGAAGCAGCGGCGGACACGAAGAAGGCCGTGCCCGTCACCCGCCCGTCCGAATTGCTCGACGCGGTTCTCGCTGCCGGCCGCAAGGGCCTTTCGATCCAGCGCTACAAAGGGCTGGGCGAAATGAACGCCGAGCAATTGTGGGAAACCACGCTCGATCCGTCGAACCGCACATTGCTTCGCGTCGAAGTCCCGCAGGCCGACGTCGCCGACGAGATCTTCACCCGCCTGATGGGCGACGTCGTCGAACCCCGCCGCGAATTCATTCAGGACAATGCGTTGAGCGTGGCCAATCTGGACGTTTGAGGAACCGGCACGGTCGGGGAAGGTTGGCACCGCGTGACCTCCCCGACCATCACCGTCGCGTCCTACAACATGCGCAAGGCGATCGGGATCGATCGGCGGCGGCGGCCCGAGCGGGTGCTCGAGGTACTGCGCGAGATCGATGCGGACGTCGTTGCGCTGCAGGAGGCCGATAAACGGTTCGGGACGCGCGCGTCGGCAGTGCCGCATGCGCTGATCGACAGCCACGGATTGTACAAGCCGGTCGAGTTTGGGGTGAGTCACTCGCGGCTCGCCCAGGCGATCCCGTTTGGCGAAACGTTGGAGTCGAAGCTGGGGCTCGGGACAAAGAACCTCGGCTGGCACGGCAATGCCATCCTGGTAAAGCGCGAGGTCGAGGTCATTGGGTTCGAGGCGCTCGACCTGCCGACGTTGGAGCCGCGCGGCGCGGTGCTGGCCGAACTCAACGTGCGCGGGCAGGAGCTACGCGTCGTGGGCATGCACCTCGACCTGTCGGGCCTGTGGCGCAAGCGGCAGGTGATGCGCATCCTCGACCATATCGCGCGCCGCCACCGGGCGATGCCGACGGTGATCATGGGCGACACCAACGAATGGCGCGAGGGCAGCGGGGTGCTGAAGGAATTCGCGCGGGGCTACACGATGGCCGACACCGGGCTCAGCTTCCACGCTCGGCGCCCGGTCGTAGCGCTCGACCGGATCATCGTCGAGAGCAGCCTGACGATCGTGGCATGCGGGGTGCATCATAGCGTGGCGGCGTCGAAAGCGAGCGACCATCTGCCGGTGTGGGCGAAGCTCAGCGCCTGACGTCAGCCTCCCGCCATCTTCCGTTGTCGCCGGCGCTGGATCGATGATCCGATGCCCATCGCCTCGCGATATTTGGCCACGGTGCGGCGCGCGAGGTCGAAGCCTTTTTCCTTGAGCAGGTCGACCAGCGTATCGTCGCTGAGGATGTCGGCCTCGTCGTGGATGAGCTTGCCGATCGCTGCCTTGACCGCCTCGGCGGCGGCACCCTCGCCATCATTGCTGCCAACGCCCGAGCCGAAGAAATATTTCAGCTCGAAAATCCCCCGCTCACACAGCAGATATTTGTTTGACGTCACACGGCTGACGGTCGATTCATGCATCTCGATCGCCTCGGCGACGTCGCGCAGGGTGAGCGGGCGCATCGCCGAAACGCCACCCAGGAAGAAGCCTTCCTGCCGCTTAACGATCTCGCTCGCGACCTTGACGATCGTCCGAGCGCGCTGGTCGAGCGCCTTCACCAGCCAGTGCGCGCTAGCGAGGCAGTCGCCGAGCCATGCCTTCGACGCCTTGTCGGTCGCTCCCGCCTTCAGCTCGAGATGATAGCGGCGGTTGAGGAGCACACGCGGCAAGGATGTACTGTTCAACTCGACCGACCAGCCCGAGCCCGTCCGCCGCACAAACACATCGGGCGCGGCGGTTTCGGGCTCCTTGTCGGCGAAGCGGCAACCTGGCTTGGGATCATAGCGGCGCAATTCGCGGACCATGTCGGCGAGATCCTCGTCGTCGACCCCGCAGATACGCTTCAGATCCTTCATCTGGCCGCGCGCGAGGAGGTCGAGATTGTCGATCAGCCGCGCCATCGCCGGATCATAGCGATCGGCCGCCTTGGCCTGCAGCGCGATACATTCGGCCAGGCTGCTAGCCGCGATCCCCGGCGGATCGAGCGACTGGACGAGGGCCAGCGCCTCTTCGAGCTCACGCCGGCTCGCGCCGCTAGCGGCCTGCAGCGCTTCCATCGGGGTCGAGAGGTAGCCAGTTTCCTCCAGCTCGCGGATGATTGCTTCGGCCAGCTCGCCGAGCCGCCCGCCCGCGCCGTGCAGTTGCGCCATGAGATGTTCGGACAGGCCGGTCTCGCCCCCCGCCAGCCGGTCGAAGTCAAACGCTTCGTCCGATCCGCCGCCGACATCGGAGGCGCTATCATTGTCGAGCGCTGCCTCGCGCCAGTCCATGTCGAGGCCGCTATCATCGCCCTTCGCGAGCAATTCATCGGCGCCGCTCGGGTCGACCGCCTCGTCCCCGGTTTCGCGGTCGACGGTCACAACGACCGTCTCGCCAGCCTCTCCGCCACGCGTTTCGAGCAGGGGGTTCTTGGCCAGCTCCTCGGCGATGAAGGCCTCGATTTCGAGGTTCGACAACGCAAGCAGCTTGATCGCCGCCTGCAGCTGCTGGGTCATCACCAGCGACTGCGATTGTCTTATGTCGAGGCGTGGACCCAGTCCCATCGCCTACTCTCTACAGCGCAAAGCTTTCGCCAAGGTAGAGCCTTCGCACATCGGCGTTGGCGACCAATGCTTCGGGGCTACCCTGGAACAGCACTTCGCCGCCGTAGATGATGCAAGCGCGATCGACGATATCGAGCGTCTCGCGGACATTATGGTCGGTGATCAGGACGCCGATGTCGCGCCGCCTGAGGTCCTTGATCAGATCGCGAATGTCCGAGATCGAAAGCGGGTCGATCCCCGCGAATGGCTCGTCGAGCAGCATGATCGAAGGATTGGCGGCCAGCGCACGCGCGATTTCGCACCGCCGCCGCTCTCCGCCCGATAGCGACATCGCCGCCGAGTCGCGCAGCCGGGTCAAGCCGAATTCGCCGAGCAGCTGCTCGAGCCGGGCGGCGCGCACATCCTTGTCGCGCTCAGCGGTCTCAATCACCGCCATGATGTTCTGCTCGACCGTCAGGCCGCGGAAGATCGATGTCTCCTGCGGCAGGTAACCCAGCCCGAGCACCGCGCGGCGGTACATCGGCAGCCGCGTGATATCCTGCCCGTCGAGGATGATTCGACCGGCGTCGGGCTTGACCAGCCCCATGACCGAATAGAAGCAGGTCGTCTTGCCCGCGCCGTTGGGGCCGAGCAGGCCGACAACCTCGCCGCGCGAAACGCTCAGGCTGACGTCATGCAGAACCGCGCGCTTGTCGTATGACTTGGCAATCGAGTGGACCTCGAGCCCGCGCACGGCCACGCCGCTGTCCACGCCAGTGTCCACGGCCGCGCCGCGATTTACGAGCGCGGCGTCGGCCATCAGCCTTTCGCGCCGCGCTGCGGAACGGTGAAGTGACCGGTGACGCGTCCGCCTGAACCGTCCACGCCCGGCGCGCCGCCGTCGACCACAGCGCGGCCCGAGGTGAGATCGATGACCATCCGGGCGCCGTTGATCTTCGACTGTTCGCGGGTGAGCTGGACTCCGCCGACGAGGGTAATCAGCTTGCGGTCGAGGTCGTAGACCCCGAACGCGCCGCGTGCGGTCTCGGTCGGGGTCCTGACCACGACCCCGCCCGACGCATCGAGCCGCTGAATCTGGACCCCTTTGTTGTTGGTGTAGGCGACCGTCAGCCGGGCGGTATCGAGCGTCAGTTCGAGCTGCCGGACGTGGACGTTGCCCGCGAATACCGCGCGGTCGGCGCGGTCCTGCACCTCGATGCGGTCGGCCGAGACGTCGACGGGCGCATTGCTGTTGTGCCCCTTGAGCGCGGAAACCGGCTCGGCGCTGGCCAAACCGACGGCACCGACCACGGCGGCAAGTGCGGCGGCGAGGAAGGGAATGCGATGCATCATCTTCCCTTGACCGCCCCTTGCACGATTTTCAAGCGAGCGCCGCCGTCGAGCGTCACCGTTCGAGTGCCAAGATCGGCCGAAAGGTGGCCGGCTGTGAACTGGCCGAGCTTCATCGTCCCGCTGACCGGCCCGCCGCTATTCAGCTGCTTCGTCTTGAGATCGACTGTTACTCCGCTCGTTTCCAGATGATAGCCGTTGCCGTCCTCGACCCGGACGCCGCCGGGCACCGCGACTTTCTGCGCATCGAGATCATAGCGTCCGTAGTCCGCGGTGATCGACACCGGGCCCTGTTCGAGCGCGACCCGGGCGCTCATTCCATTAATGTCGACGATCCGCACCGCGCTCGACTGCTGAACCGCACGGTCGGCAACGATCTCGAACGGCTGGCCTTTGTTGTCGGCGCCGGTGTAGCGCGCCTGCTCGACCCGCATCCGCTCCTGCGCCTTGTCGGTTTTGTTCTTGTCGAGCATGAAACTGACGTCGCCCTTCTGCGCCAGCGGGGCGAGGGCGAGCGCCAGGAATAGCCCGACGACCAGCACCGGCAGCCCTATCTTGAGCAGCCGG
>JBKJMA010000156.1:0-5435 GCA_046596505.1 Sphingomicrobium sp. | reverse complement strand
CTGGTGCGCGAGCGGCTGCGCAGCCGCATCGTCGTGCAGGTCGATGGCGGCTTCCGCACCGGGCGCGACGTGGTGATCGGGGCGTTGCTGGGGGCTGATGAGTTCGGTTTCGCAACGGCGCCCTTGATCGCCGCCGGCTGCATCATGATGCGCAAGTGCCACCTCAATACCTGCCCGGTCGGCATTGCGACGCAGGACCCGGTGCTGCGCGCTCGGTTCACCGGCGCGCCCGAGCATGTCGTCAATTACCTGTATTTCGTCGCCGAGGAGTTGCGCGAACTGCTCGCCTCGCTCGGCCTGCGCGGCATCGCCGAGGCGGTCGGGCGGACCGATCTCCTCGCGCGGTCGGACCGTGGCTTCGACCATTGGAAGGCGCACGACGTCGATCTCGACGCGCTGCTGTTCCAACCCGAAGGCGGGATGCCGGTGCGCGAACCGCTCAAGGTGCGCGAGCCCAAGCGGATCGACGCGGCGATGATCGAGGCGCTCGGCGGTCCGCTGCCGGCGACGATCGAGCTTCACGTCGGCAATGACGACCGCACGGTCGGCGCCGCGGCGTCGGGCGAGATGGTCCGGCGGATGGGCTCGGTTCGGTTGGCCGACGATAGCCTGACGGTCAAACTGTCGGGTTCGGCCGGCCAAAGTCTCGGCGCGTTCCTGGTCGACGGGATCACGATCGAAGTGTCGGGCGACGCCAACGACTATGCCGGCAAGGGCCTGTCGGGCGGCAGGATCATCGTCCGCCAGCCAGACGGCGTGCCGCGTACGGCGGCCGACAACATCATCGTCGGCAACACCTGCCTGTACGGCGCGACCTCGGGCGAGGCCTATTTCAACGGCGTAGCCGGCGAACGGTTCGCGGTGCGCAACTCGGGCGCGACCGCGGTGGTCGAGGGGATCGGCGACCATGGCTGCGAATATATGACCGGCGGAATGGTGGTCGTGTTGGGCAAGGTCGGGCGCAACTTCGCGGCCGGCATGTCGGGCGGGATCGCGCTGGTCCACGACGCCGACGGCTGCTTTGCCGAGCAGTGCAACATGGCGAGCGTGACGGTCGGGCCGGTCGAGGATCCGGCGCAACTGAAAACTCTGGTCGAGGCGCACCGCGCGCGCACCGGCAGCGAACGCGCCGCCGCGTTGCTCGGCGATTGGGACCGGGCATTGGGCAAATTCCTGCTCGTCATGCCGGTCGATTACCGCCGCGCGCTTGAGGCGCTGTCGGCCAAGCAGGATCTCGCGGCATGACCGACCCCACTGGCTTCCTGACCATCGAGCGTCACGACCGCACGGCCCGCCCGGTCGCCGAGCGATTGAAGGACTGGCGCGAATATGTGCTGCCGTTGCCGGCCAGCGACGTCGCGACGCAGGCCAACCGCTGCATGGATTGCGGCGTGCCCTTTTGCCATACCGCCTGCCCGGTTGGAAACCTCATCCCCGACTGGAACAGCCTGGTCAGCGAGCAGGATTGGCGCGCGGCGAGCGAGCGGCTGCACCGCACCAACAACTTCCCCGAATTCACCGGCCGGATCTGTCCGGCGCCGTGCGAGGCGGCGTGCACGCTCAACCTCGACGACGCGCCGGTGACCATCAAGACGATCGAATGCGCGATCGTCGACAAGGCGTGGGAGGAAGGCTGGATCACCCCGCAGGTCGCACCGCGCGGCACCGGCAAGCGGATCGCGATCGTCGGCTCGGGGCCCGCCGGGCTCGCCTGCGCGCAGCAGCTGGCGCGGATGGGGCATGCGCCGACGGTGTTCGAGAAGAACGACCGCATCGGCGGGCAGCTCCGCTACGGCATTCCCGATTTCAAGATGGACCGCGCGCTGATCGACCGGCGAATCGCCCAGATGGAGGCCGAAGGGGTCATCTTCCGGCCGAACATGGAGATCGGCGTGACCGTCTCGGTCGACCGGCTGCTCGACGATTATGACGTGATGGTGCTGGCGGGCGGGGCGGAATGGCCGCGCGACCTCGATATTCCCAACCGCGGCGCGAGCAACATCCACTTCGCGATGGATTTCCTGACGCAGTCGAACCGGCGTCAGGCCGGGCTGCCAATCGAGGGTGAGGAGATCATCGCGACGGGCAAGCATGTCGTGGTGATCGGCGGCGGCGATACCGGTTCCGACTGTATCGGCACGTCGAATCGCCAGGGCGCGGCGTCGGTCACCCAGCTGGAGATCATGCCCGAGCCGCCGGTACGTGAGAACCAGCCGCTCGTCTGGCCGCACTGGCCGTTGAAGCTGCGCACCTCGACCTCTCAGGAAGAGGGGGTGGAGCGAATGTTTTCCGCCGCCACGCGCGACGCGATCGCGGAAGGCGGAGAGGTCCGTTCCCTGATCGTCGAACGCGACGGCGAGGCGGTCACCATGGCCGCCGATCTCGTCCTGCTGGCGATGGGTTTCCTCGGTTCGCCAGCGGATGGCGTGGTCAGCAAGGCCGGTGCCGTCATCGACCGCCAATCGTACAAGACCAGCCGCGAAAACGTCTTCGCGTGTGGCGATATGCGTCGCGGACAGTCGCTTGTCGTGTGGGCCATCCGCGAAGGACGCGAGTGCGCCAAGCTGGTCGGTGAACATTTGACGTCCCCAAAGGCCATCTAGGCCACGGGATCCCATTGTGCGACGCAGCAAAAACCCCCACAACGGCTGAAGCTGGGAAAGCCGCTCGATCAAATAGAAGTGGAATGTCCGGCCCGGGAGAAAGGCAACTTTTTCGGGGGGCTAAAATGAAAAAAATGATTTTGGGCGCGGCGACGCTGGTTCAGTTGTGCGCGCTGTCCGCGCCAGCCGCAGGCGCGGAGACGGCCGACGCGACTCCGTCACCAAAAAGCTGGTCGGACTCGATCAAACTGTCGGGATCCGTGGAGGCGGGTTATACACACAGCAGCAAAAGGCCGCCCGACGGAATCAATTTCGGTCATCTATTCACAGATCGTAACAATAGGCTGCTTCTCAACCAGACCCTGCTTACCGTCGAACGCCCGATTGATTCCGGCTCCTCAGCGATCGATGTCGGATTCAAGGTGCAAGGAATGTACGGTTCAGATGCCCGTTACACCCACTTTCTTGGGGAACTGGACCGGGTGACCAAACGTCGGACTCAGTTCGACGTCGTCGAGGCCTTCGTTCAGACGCATCTGCCGGTGCTTACCGCTGGCGGTATCGACGTGAAAGCTGGGCAGTTCGTCACCTTGGAAGGTGCCGAAGTCATTCCGGCCTCAAGTAATTTCTTTTATTCCCACTCGTATATCTTTAACTTCGGTATACCATTCAAGCACACCGGTGTTCTTGCAACCGTCCATGCCAGTAAGAGTCTGGACATCTACGCCGGCGTTACTTCCGGCGTGAACACAACACTGGGTCGCGGAGACAATAACGGCTCGCCCTCGTTGCACGGGGGGGTCGGCCTGAATCTCCTTGGCGGTGCGCTTACGATCGCCGCGACCACAAGCATCGGACCGGAGATTCCCAGGGGCACCCCAAATGTGCGGCCTAACCATGATCTTCGTTATCTCAATGACATGACCGTCATCTGGAAAGTCACTCCGAAGCTTACGTCGACGACCGACTTTAACTATATTCGAGATGACGGTTTCAACGCGTCCGGTGGCGGCATTGCGCAATATCTGACCTACGCGGTCAATGGCCAAGTAGGAGTGGGTATCCGAGGTGAAGTCTGGCGGGACAGCAACGCGTTCTTTGTCGCGGCATTCCCCGGGAACGCGGATTTTGTGAACGCCGAGAGGGGCAGGCCCGCGACTGTGATTAGTGGGGGGAAGACAACCTACGGAGCGCTGACGTTGGGGGTAAACTTCAAGCCAAGGGTGCCCAAGCCTCTTGGCGGAATTTTGGTTCGCCCCGAAATTCGCTATGATCGGTCGCTGAATGACACAACGCCGTTTGCCGCAGGCACGCGAAAGCATCAGTTGACCCTCGCGACCGATGTCGTGCTGACTTTCTGAACCATCGGCCTCGGCCCCCGCGGCAAGTTAACGTTGTCGCGGGAAGCGGAGGAAGGCCGAATCTGCTCAACAGCAAGTGTTGCGAGATGTGCGCGGGTCTCGATTTCCTTCAGGCAGCCCAGACAATCGCGCCCGCAGGCTCCGGTCGGCGGGCGTCTTGCTGTTCGGTGCGGGGGACGCGCAAAACGCGCGGGACAAAAAAGAGGCCGGGCGTTGCCACCCGGCCTTTTGAAAGTTTTCAGGAGAGGATGCCTCGAAAGGCAAGGTTTATATCGCACCGCACCATTAATGTTGCAAGTGCGAATTCCTCACATTTCATCTTTTTTTGCTACCTACATCTTCATCGAACCGGCGATGCGGCGGAGCCACGACCGCGGCAGGAGGCGGTGGCCCTGCGCCCCAGCCTTGTTGACGAGGCCGGGAATGACGATCGCCTTGCGCGCTTCCACCGCATCCAGGCCGGCCCGGACCACGTCCGATGACCGTGCGGCGATGTTCTCGAAGCCACTCCCGCTAGCGAAGCCCGCGACCTCGCCGAACTCGGTCGCGGTCGGGCCGGGACACAAAGCGGTGACGGTAATGCCCTCGCCCTTGAGTTCCTCGTGGAGCGCCTCGCTGAACGACAGCACGAACGCCTTGGTCGCGAAATAGACCGCCATGCCGGGCCCGGGCTGGAAGGCGGCGGTCGAGGCGACGTTAAGGATCGCGCCCTTCCTCTTCGCCAGCATGTCGGGCAGGACGGCGTGGGCGAGTTCGGTCAGCGCGCCGCAGTTGAGGTCGATCATCGAGCGCTGGCGCGCGCCGTCGAGCCTCGCGAACTTGCCGCCGAGGCCGAATCCGGCATTGTTGACCAGCAGCGAAACGGTCTCGCCCGCCGCCTTGATATCGGCCATCAGCTCGGCCGCCGCTCCCGGCGCGCCGAGGTCGCAGGCAACCGCGCGGGCATGGCCGAGCTCGGCCGCCAGCGCATCGAGCCGATCCTTGCGCCGCGCGACCAGCACCAGCCGATAGCCCTTGGCCGCCAGCTGTCGGGCGAAGTCGACGCCCAGCCCGGCCGACGCACCGGTAATGAGCGCAACGGGTGTCATGCGAAGTTCCACGAAGCGCGGATCAGGCGCGCCATCGTCAGGCGACCGTGGCCGTGACGATCTTGCCCGGCTCGCGCGGCGGTTCGCCCTTGGGCAGCGCGTCGACATGCTCCATGCCGCTCTCGACATTGCCCCACACGGTGTACTGCTTGTCGAGGAAGCGGGCGTCGTCGAAGCAGACAAAGAACTGGCTGTTAGCGCTGTCCGGATTGGCGGTGCGCGCCATCGAGCAGGTGCCGCGGACATGCGGCTCGGCGCTGAACTCAGCCTTGATGTCGGGCTGCTTGCTGCCGCTCATCCCGGTGCCGGTCGGATCGCCACCCTGGGCCATGAAGCCGGGGATGACGCGGTGAAACACTACCCCGTCGTAAAAACCCTCGCGG
>JBKJMA010000025.1:0-9237 GCA_046596505.1 Sphingomicrobium sp. | reverse complement strand
CAACCTGTGCAGCGACGAGTATCTGCTGTTACTCGCGCATCCCGGCGAGGTGGTCAGCGTCTCGCGCCTGTCGCAGGACCCGCAGGAGAGCAGCCTTGCGCCGCTTGCCCGGCGGGTGGTGGGCAACCGCGGGCGGATCGAGGATGTCATCGCGGTGCGGCCGAACCTAGTACTGACGATGGGTGGCGGGGGGCGGTCGAGCGGCGCGATTGCGCGCTCGCTGGGAATGCGGGTGATCGACCTGCCGGCGCCGGCGACGATCGACGAGGTGGGCGAGAACCTCCGCCTTGTTGCCGCCGCTCTTGGCGATCCGCGCCGGGCAGCCCCTGCGCTGGCGCGGATCGCGGCTTTGCGGGCTACATCGCCACAGCGCGGGATCGATACGATCTGGCTTGGTCATGGCGGCCTGACGCAGTCCCCCGGTTCGTTGAGCGCGCGGTGGATGGCGCTTGCGGGGTTGGCTCAGCGACCACTGGCAGGCGGGCGAGCAAGTTTCGAAGCACTCATCATATCGCCTCCCAAGATATTGGTTACAAGCAATTATCGCGCGGGTCAGATGTCGCAGGGACAACGCTGGTTGGCGCGCCCGTTGCTGGCGAACCTCCCGTCGCGGCGGATTGCAACCGATGGCCGGGCGTGGACCTGCGGCGGGCCGATGATGATCGGCGAGATCGAGCGGCTGAGGGCGGCGCGGTGAGGCGCGGGTCGATCTGGCTGGCGGTCGCGGTGATTGCGCTGGCCGCGCTCCACCTCGCCACGCCGTGGAGCATCATGGCGCTTGATCCCGCGGTGCGGCAATTGCTATTCGTCGAACTGCGCCTGCCACGCACGCTGCTGGTCGCGGGATATGGCGCGACGCTCGGCGTGACCGGAGCGGCGCTCCAGGCGCTGTTCGCCAACCCCCTCGCCTCGCCCGACGTCACCGGGAGCAGCAGCGGTGCCGCTCTCGGGGCGGTGATTGGTGGCTATTGGCTGGGACTGACCGAACCGCTGGCGCTGGCCGCGTGCGGCGCGGCGGGAGCGTTGCTGGCGCTGTTTGCGCAGCTCGCCTTTGCCGGGCGCCGGGCCGATACGGCGACGCTGTTGCTGGCGGGAATCGGGATTTCGCTCGCTTGCGGGGCGGCAACGAGCCTGGCGCTGGCGCTCGCCCCCTCCCCGTTCGCTTTCTACGACGCGTTCGACTGGCTGATGGGCAGTTTTGTCGATCGCAGCCTAGGGCAGGCAGGCGCCGCCCTCATTCCCGCCACGCTAGCCGCCGCCCTGCTCATCAAGCGCAGTCGGGCGCTCGACCTGCTGGCACTGGGCGAAGATGTTGCAGCGTCGCTTGGGTATCGGCCGCGGCGGCTCGGGATCGAAGTGGTCGCGCTGTCGGCGATCGCGATCGGGGCGTGCGTCGCGGTGTGCGGGGCGATCGGCTTCGTCGGGCTGATCGCGCCGTTCCTTGGGCGGCGGTTGAGCGCGGGGCATCCGGGGCGGGCGATGGTGCCGAGTGGCTTGGCGGGATCGGTGCTCCTGCTGATCGCCGACCTGGCGACGCGATCGCTCGATCGTCCAGTGCCGATCGGGGTCGTCACCGCACTCGCCGGGACGCCGTTGTTCCTGTGGTTGGTGATCCACCAGCGGCGCGGGCTGACGCCATGACGTCATTGTTGGAGGCAAATGGAATTGCACTCGGCACGCGCTTGGCGCCGCTCGATCTCGAGAGCGCGGGCGGGGAACTGGTCGCGCTGGTCGGGCCGAATGGCGGCGGCAAGACGAGCCTGCTGCGTGCGCTCGCGCGAGTCGAGGATGCCGCGGGCGACGTGCTGATTGATGGCGCGGCGCTCGATGGGCTTGGCGAGGCGCGTCGCCGACGACTGGTGGCGTTCCTGCCCGCGTCGCGCGAGATCGCCTGGCCGATCGCGGTGCGCGACGTGATCGCGATGGGGCTCGGAGCGTCCGACGCGGCACGGGTCGAAGAACTGGTCGAAGTATTCGGTCTGACAACGCTGGCGGGCCGCTCGATCGGGACGCTGTCGACGGGCGAGCGGGCACGGGCGTTGCTGGCGCGGGCACTGGCGGCACGGCCGCGGTTGCTGCTGCTCGACGAGCCGCTGTCGAACCTCGATCCCTATTGGGTGCTGCGAACGCTCGAACTGTTGCGCGAATCGGCGGACGGCGGTGCGACGGTAATGGTGGCGCTGCACGACATCGGCCAGGTCGGGAAATTCGACCGGCTGATGCTGCTCGAAGGAGGGAGGGTCGTCGGCGACGGACCGCCGCAAGCATTGCGGGAACGGCTGGGCGCGCTGTTCGGGGTCGAAGTGACGGCTGGCGGATGGGCGATCAGCCGGGACTGATCAGAATCTTTTTTATCGACGATCAGACGGCGCTGATCAGAATCTTTCTTTATCGACGATCAGACGGCGCTGATCACTCGGCGGGCGGGTCGGCGATCATCGCGGTGAAATTGGCTTCGGCGGCGAGCTTGTCGCCGATCATGGCGCGGCCGGCGAACTTGCATACGCTCGAGCGCTTCTGGACGAATTCGACTTCGAGCGTGAGCAGCACGCCGGGTTCGACCGGTGTGCGAAACTTGGCGTTCTCGATCGCCATGAAATAAACCAGCTTGCCCGACCCGGCGAGCCCGAGGCTTTCGACCGCGAGGATGCCGGCGGCCTGCGCCAGCGCCTCGACGATCAGCACCCCGGGCATGATCGGCCGCCCGGGGAAATGGCCGGCGAAGAACGGTTCGTTGATCGATACCGCCTTGGTGGCGACGATGCGAACGTCGGGCTCGAGACGCTCGACCCGGTCGACGAGCAGCATGGGATAGCGGTGCGGAAGCGCCGCCATCACCTTGCGCACGTCGAGCGGGCCCATTGCCGGCCGAGCTGCAGCCTCTTCGCTCACCGCAGTTTAGCGGCTCTGCGCGTTGGCCGGAGCGGCACCCGGCGTGACACTGACCGAGGGCAGCGTTGCGTTCAGCGCGGCGAGCACGTCGGTGGTGACGTCGAGGCCCGCCCCGTGAGCGAGCGTCGCGTTGACATCAAGCGCGAGGTTCGCGCCCTTGGCGACCATCACCTGGTTGATCGCCGGCCCGAGCTTGGCGTTGATCTGGCGCAGGACATTGGCCTGGGTGGACTGGATGTTCTGCTGGAGGCGCGACAGCTCCTGGTTGGCGTTCGCCTGCTTCTGCTGGAAGGCATTGGCGCGGGCCTGGAGCGCGGCGTCGGGCGCCTTGCCCTTGAGCGCCTCGGCGGTCGTCTGGAGAGCCTGGGCTTCGGTCTTGAGCGGCGCAGCGAGCGCGGCCTGCCGCGCCTGGAGCGCGGTCGCCTGCCCCTGGAGCTGCGACTGCGCGGCCTTGCACGCGGTGCACTCGGCGTAAACGCGCTCGTTGTCGACGACGACGATGTTGGCTGGCGCGGCCTGAACCGCGGCGGGAATAATCACCGACGAGGCGGCGGCGAGGGTCAAAAGAGCAAGCTTTTTCATTAGAATTGGGTTCCTACGTTGAACGAGAAGAGTTTGGTTTCGTCGCCCTTTTGCTTGAGCAGTGCCTTGGCGAGATCGATGCGCAAGGGGCCGAAAGGTGAAGTCCAGTTGACGCCGATGCCGATCGCCAGGCGCGGCGACGGCGAATTGCCGAGGAAGAATTCGCGGTAGCCGGGCGAGCGCGAGAAAGTGGTGCTCGCCGTTGTCGCCGTTTCGCCCGGGCACAGGGTCCCCGGCAACTGGAACAGGGTCGTGCCGGTCGTGTTGATCGCTTTCGGCGTGCAGATGATGCCGATGTTCTGGAGGTTAGGGCTGGTTAGCGACCATACGGATCCAGCATCGACGAATGCGGACGGACGAAGACCAAGACTGCGCGCACCGGCCCCGAGCGGGATCTCGAGTTCGAGCCGGCCCATGTAATAAGCACGTCCGCCAAGCGAGTCGCTGAAGTTGTTGTTCTTGGTCGGCGGGATTAGTGCGCCGGCGAGAGTGTAGGTCTGCCTGATGATGCGCGGGCCGATACCGCGAATGTCGAAGCCACGTAACTGTGCTCCGAAGAATCGGTCGGTCAGGCGAATCCCGTCAAGCTCGTTACCCTCGGCATCAAACTTCTTGCCACCAAACGGATGGATGTAGCCCGCTTCGCCGTGGACCGAGAAGACGAAGCCCTTCGGCAGGCCGAAATATTTCGTCGCATTGGCCTGAGAGCGCAGATATTTGACATCACCGCCAAGCCCAGCGAAATCCTGGCTGAACGCGAGCCGCTGGCCACGTGTGGGGCGAATGCCGTCGGTATTGTCGTAGCCGAGCGAATAGCCGACCGATGACGTGATCCGCGTCCCGATTTCATCGCACAGGTAGCGGCCTGCCCTGAGCGGATCGCAAGTAAGGACGCCGTTCTTAAGGGAATAAAAGCTGTTCTTGTTGAGGCTGACCTTGTCCTGGATCAGCGAGTAGCGCGTGCCGAAGCTGGCGAACTCGGTGATCGGGAAGCCGAGCTTGATGTCGCCGCCAGTCCGAAGCTGCGAATAAGTGGTGTTGCGAGTCCTCCCGATGTAGTTGAAGCTGTTGTTATCCTGCCGAAAAATGTCGCCGCCGAGCAGGATCTGCTTGTCGAGGAAATAGGGCTCGGTGAAGCCCAACTGGATCGACTTGGAATAGCGTGAATAATTGATCCCGGCCGACAGCGTCTGCGCCATGCCGCGGAAGTTGTTCTGCTCGATCGACGCCGAGATGATGAATTTCTCGAGGCTCGAATAGCCCGCCGACAACTGCAGCTGGCCGGTCGATTTTTCCTCGACGTCAAGGCCGAGGTCGACCCGGTCAGGGCTCGATCCCTGCGTCTGCTTTATTTCGAGCTTTTCCTGGAAGAAGCCGAGGCTCTGGATCCGGTCCTGGCTGCGCTTGACCTTGAGCGAGTTGAACGCGTCGCCTTCGTTGACGCGGAACTCGCGGCGGAGGACCTTGTCGCGGGTGACAGTGTTGCCCTGGATATTGATATGCTCGACGTAAACGCGTGGAGTTTCATTGGCATGAAACGTAATGCCCATGATATGCTTTTCGCTGTCGCGGTCGTAGTTCGGCGAGATGTCGGCAAAGGCGTAACCCAGCGTGCCGGCAATCTCGTTGAGCACGGTGACCGTGTCCTCGACCGCCTTGGCGTTAAACCAGCTGCCCTCTTTCAACTTGATCAGCGAGTTGAGCTTTGCGGCGTTGAAGTCGCGCAGGTCGCTTTCGGCGGTGACCTTGCCGAACTTGTAGCGCGGGCCTTCCTCGACAACGTAGGTGATGACGAAGTCCTTGCGGTCCGGCGTCAGTTCCGCGAGCGCACTAACCACGCGGAAATCGGCATACCCCTGCGTCAGATAGTAGGCGCGAAGCTTCTGCTGGTCGGCGGCGAGCCGGTCGGGATCGTAGCTGTCATTGGACTTCATGAAGCCGAGCGGGCCGCCGGCCTGCTTGGTGTACATCTGCTTGCGCAACGTGCCGACCGGGAAGTGATCGGCGCCGATGATGTTGATCGCGCGGACCTTCGACTTGTCGCCTTCGCTGATCTCGAACACCAGGTCGACGCGGTTCTGGTCGAGCTGGACGGTCTTGGGCTCGACCGTCGCGGCGAAACGGCCCTGGCGCTTGTACAGCTCGATGATCCGGTCGACGTCGGCGCGGACCTTCGATCGAGTAAAGATCTGGCGCGGGGCGAGCTTGATCTCGGGGGTGATCTTGTCGGACTTCAGCCGCTTGTTGCCCTCGAGCACGATGCGGTTGATGACCGGGTTCTCGCGCACGGTCATGATGAGGTCACCGGTGTCGGTGCCCGAGATGACGACGTCGGAAAACAGTTCGGTCGCGTAAAGGTCCTTGAGCGCGGTATCGAGCGTCTCGGTAGTGTAGGTCTGGCCCGGAACGAGGTTGGCGTAAGAGCGGATCGTCTCCGGCTCGAGGCGCTCGGCGCCGACGACCTTGATCGAACGGATCGTTCCCGTACTCGGCGCCGCGACGGTGTTCACGGTCGGCGCGGCGGGAGCGGTCGCGCCCGCAACAGGAGCCGGCGCGGCGGCAGGCGCAGCTTGGGCGAGCAGCGGAGTCGCGCTGGCGCCGAGGACGGTCCCGACCAGGAGCAGGGCTCCAAAACGCCGGATATTGATGTTGGTCGATGCGTTCACGCGTCCCGCCCTATAATTTCTTCAATAAGCGCCAACCGGGCACTCGGTGCGGCCCTGCCCTAAGCTCCGGTCCCGATCAAGCTTGCTAGCCCATCAGCCCGCCAAGCCGAGCCCACAAACCGAACGACCCGAGATCGTTGAAGGTCGTGAACATGACCAGCGCGAGGATGAGCGCAAGCCCGCCACGGAAAGCCCATTCCTGCGCCCGCTCGCTGACCGGTTTCCGCCGAACTGCCTCGACGAGGTAAAAGAAGAGGTGGCCGCCATCCAGCATCGGCACTGGCAAGAGGTTGATGAATCCCAGATTAATTGAAAACAGCGCGACGAGCTGGATGAACTCGAAAAAGCCGAGGCTGGCCTGCTGGCCGGCCATCTGCGCCATTTTCAACGTGCCGCCCAATTCCTTGACCGAACGCTGGCCGCCGATGATCTGGCCAAGGCCGTCGGCCATCGAGCGGGTAATCTCGAACGTGAATCGAGTCGCTTGCGGGATGACCGACAGCAACGGTAGGCGAACCCACTCACGATCGGCCGGGACGATGCCGAGCAGTCCGATGCGGGCAGTCTGGCCGAACTCGTCCTTCATCTCGAAGCTGGCGATCGGGGCGGACCGGACCTCCTCGGACCCGTTTCGGACGAACCGGATGTCGAGCGTCTGGCCAGCGCGCAGTGCCACCGTCCGCCGGATATCCTCGAACGAAGCGGTAGTCCGGTCCCCGACCGAGAGGATGCGATCGCCCGGCTGGAGCCCGATCTTGAACGCGGTCGAGTTGGGCAAGGTACGCCCGACGACCGGTGGGCTTTGCGGCATGCCGAGCGTGACGAAGAAGGCCGCGAAAATCAGGATCGCGATGGCGAAATTCGCCGCCGGGCCAGCGAGCACGATCAGGAACCGTTGCCACACCGGCTTAAGGTGGAAGCTGCGCGCGCGATCGGTCTCGCTCAGTGGCGCGCTATCGGGCCGGCTGGTCGCGTCCGCATCGCCGGTGAACCGGACATAGCCGCCGAGCGGGAGCAGCCCGACTTTCCAGCGGGTGCCGCGCTTGTCGGTCCAGCCGAACAGCTCCGGGCCGAAGCCGATCGAGAAGTGCTCGGCGCCGACCCCGAACAGCCGCCCGGCCCAGTAATGGCCGAGCTCATGGAGGAAGACGAGCGGTCCCAGCGCGCACAGGAAGGCAACAAGGATGAACCAGACGGGGGGTTGGCTGAGCATCTATGTGGCGAACGCGGTCATCAACTGAACGGTAGTATCGCGCGCCCGTGCGTCAATGTCGATGACGTCGGCGACGGACCGGGGCGGCGGCGCGTCAGTCCGGTCGATCGCCTGCTCGACGAGGGCCGCGATGTCGCCGAAGCCGATGCGGTGGTCGAGGAAGGCGGCGACCGCGATCTCGTTTGCGGCATTGAGCACGATCGGGGCGGCACCGCCGGCCTCGAGCGCGGCGCGGGCAAGGCGCAGCGCGGGGAAGCGCTCGGGATCGGGCTGTTCGAAGGTTAGCGTGGCGATGCTGGCGAGGTCGAGTCGCGCGGCCGGAGTCGTCATCCGCTCGGGCCAGGCGAGCGCGTGCGCGATCGGGACGCGCATGTCGGGGCTGCCAAGCTGGGCAAGAACCGATCCGTCGACATATTCGACCATCGAATGGATCACCGATTGCGGGTGGACGAGGATGTCGATCCGGTCCGACGGCAGGCCGAAGAGGTGGTGCGCCTCGATCAGCTCGAGCCCCTTGTTCATCATCGTTGCCGAATCGACCGAGATCTTCGCGCCCATCGACCAGTTGGGGTGAGCAACCGCCTGCCTGGGGGTCATGTCGCGCATCTCGGCGAGGCTGCGGTCACGGAACGGGCCCCCGCTCGCGGTCAGGATGATCTTTGCGACTTGATCCAAACGACTTCCGGCAAGACATTGGAATATCGCATTATGTTCGCTGTCGACGGGAAGAATGGTGGCGCCGTGGCGGGTCGCCGCGTCGATCATCAGCGCGCCCGCGGTGACCAACGCTTCCTTGTTGGCGAGGGCGACCACCCTGCCCGCCTCGACCGCCGCCATCACCGGCTCGAGCCCGGCACAGCCGACGATCGCGGCCATGACGAGGTCAGCGCAGACGGCGGCCTCGTTAAGCGCGGCGCGGCCGGTCGCGGCGCGGCAATCGGTCCCGGCAAGGCGTGCCTCGAGCTCGGGAAGCAGCGCTTCGTCGTCGATCACGGCGAGCCTTGCGCCCGTGCGGCGCGCGGCGTCGGCCAGCGCGGCAACCTGTTTTGCGGCGGTTAGCGCGACGACCTTGAACCGTTCAGGGTGGAGCGCGACGAGATCTAGCGTCGACGTCCCGATCGAACCGGTGGCCCCAAGGATCGACAGGGACCGCCTCACAGCCATCCCGACAACTGCACCATGACGGTCAGGGTGGCGACCACGACGAGCCCGTCGAGCCGGTCAAGCACGCCGCCATGACCCGGCAGGATCGAACCGCTGTCCTTGATTCCGGCGCGGCGCTTGAGCCCGCTTTCGAACAGGTCGCCCATCTGCGCGCCGACCGCGAACAACGGGGCAAGGTAGAGCCACAGGTGGGAAAGGTCGAAATAGAGTATCCAAGCGGCGCCAAGCGCTCCAGCGGCGATCATCGCGCCGATCAGCCCGGCCCAGGTCTTGTTCGGGCTGATCGAGGGCGCGAGCTTGGGCCCGCCAATCGTCCGACCGGCGAAATAGGCGCCGATATCGGTCGACCAGGTGACGATGAACACCCACAGCAGCATCTCGAGCTTGTGCGCCCCGCGCTCGCGGATCCACAGCAGCGCGAGCGCCGGGATCAGCGCATAGCCGAAGCCGGCGACCATCCAGTGGAAACCCCAGCCGCGGACGATCCGGCTCCACTCGTAATACATCATCGTGGCGGCGGCGGCGACCAGCACCGCGAACCAGGTCCCGCCGATTACCGCCGCGGCGAGCGCGATGGCGATCATCACCAGCCCGGAAACAATGCGCGTGAGCAGTTCTGTCACGGAATCAGCGACCACCGAAACGGCGTTGGCGCACGGCATATTGGCCGAGCGCGGCGGTCAGCGAAACGGTGTCGAAATCGGGCCATAGCGTGTCGAG
>JBKJMA010000011.1:0-8186 GCA_046596505.1 Sphingomicrobium sp. | reverse complement strand
CAATGGACGACCAGCCGCCGGCGTTCGCGATGGACGTCCATGGCGACGAGGCGATCCCGGCCAACTTCCTCGCCGGCTTCGAAGGCATCCCGTCGCTGACCGAGCGGCAGTCGGCGCTGTTCTCGCAGTTCTCCGCCACGCTCGAGCGCATCTCGCCCGATTTCCAGACGCGCCAGGGATATGAAGCCCCGCCGCCGGGCAAGGCCAATCTATCGATGTCGACGACCCAGCTCGCCGAACGCTTCGGCTGCGTATCGATGACGCTTGAAATGCCGTTCAAGGATAATTTCGACCTGCCCGACGACGTCTACGGCTGGAGCCCCGAGCGCTCGAAATATCTCGCCGCCGCGTGCCTCGACGCGCTCCACGCGATGCTGCCAGACCTCAAGCAGAGCAAATAGCCATGCCGACCCTCGTCCTGCTCCGTCACGGCCAGTCAGCGTGGAACCTCGAGAATCGGTTCACCGGCTGGTGGGACGTCGACCTGACCGAGCAGGGGGTCGAGGAGGCGCGCGCGGCGGGGCGGCTGCTCAAGGACAAGGGGTATGATCTCGACCGTTGCTTCACCTCGCTGCAGACCCGCGCGATCCGCACGCTCAACCTCGTGCTCGAGGAAATGGGCCGGCTGTGGCTGCCGGTGACCAAGGCGTGGGAGCTGAACGAGCGCCACTACGGCGGGCTGACCGGGCTCAACAAGGCCGAGACCATCGCCAGGGTCGGCGAGGAACAGGTCAAGGTCTGGCGCCGGTCATTCGACGTGCCCCCGCCTCTGCTCGAGGCCGGCAGCGACTATGATGTCGCTCTCGACCGCCGCTATGCCGGCATCCCGGTGCCGGGAACCGAGAGCCTCAAGGATACGATTGCGCGCGTCCTGCCCTATTTCGAGAATCACATCGCGCCCGCACTCACCGCGGGCGATCGAGTGATCGTCGCGGCGCACGGCAATTCGCTGCGCGCAATGGAGAAATATCTGTCGAATATCGCCGACGAGGAGATTGTCTCGCTCGAAATACCGACCGGCGAGCCGATCGTCTATGAACTTGGCGACGATTTCGCGGTGCGCGAGCGATACTATCTGAAAGACCGCTAAGCTCTTTATCGAGCAGTGCTTCGAACAAATTACGCCGCGACCTTGCCCTGGTACATCGCCTGGTCGGCGCGCGCGAGGACGGCCGCAGGCGTATCGCCCCGCTCGATGACGGTGACCCCGATCGCGACCGACAGCGGGACCGGCATGCCGTCGATGAAGAACTCGTCGCCCGCGATCGTGTCGACCAGCCGTTCGGCGGTTTCGGCCGCGCTTCGTTCGTCGGCGTGGTCGAGGAGGATGCAGAATTCATCGCCACCGAGCCGGCCGACCGTGTCCGACTGCCGCACCCCCCCGACGAGCATCGCCGCGACATGGATCAGCGCCGAATCGCCCGCCGGATGGCCGAAGCTGTCGTTGAGCATCTTCAGGCCATCGAGATCGACGAACAGCACTGCGGCGGGGTCGCCGTAACGCTCGTGGCGGGCAATGACGAGTTCGAGCTGGCGCAAGAAGCCGCGCCGGTTGAGCAGCGGTACCAGCGAATCATGGTGCGCCAGTCGATCGAGTTCGACACAACGCGCCTCAAGCTGGGCGATCATTCCGCGCAGCCGGTCGATCTCCGCAGCGTCGTCGCGATCTTCCCTGACTTCGTACACCCGATGATCCCCAGTCCTCACGAACATAATTCCTATAACCGAGATTAAAAGCTTCGGAAATCCGCCTGTTGTCGATGTCCCGCATTGCGCCACCCGCAACGCCTCCCTAAACCCGCCGCTTCGTTGGGGGTTGCAGGCGACGGGCATGGACGCGGAACACGTCGACATCGGGATCATCATGGGCAGTCGATCCGATTGGGATACGATGAAACATGCCGCCGAGATGCTCGACCGCCTCAAAATCCCGCACGAGCGGCGCGTCGTGTCGGCGCATCGCACGCCACAGCGGCTCTATGATTATGCCAGCGGCGCGGCGGGACGCGGGCTGAAGATCATCATTGCCGGGGCCGGCGGTGCGGCTCATCTGCCGGGAATGGCGGCGGCGATGACGCGGCTGCCGGTGCTCGGTGTGCCGGTCGAATCGAAAGCGCTGAGCGGCATGGATAGCCTGTTGTCGATCGTCCAGATGCCCGCCGGCGTACCGGTCGGGACACTCGCGATCGGGCGTGCCGGAGCGGTCAATGCGGCGCTGCTGGCGGCTTCGATCCTGGCGCTGAACGACGTTGAGCTCGCCAGCCGGCTCGATGCATGGCGGTCGGCCCAGACCGACGCGGTCGACGAAACCCCCGAATGACGATCGCGCCGGGCGGGACGATCGGGATCATCGGCGGCGGCCAACTTGGCCGGATGCTCGCGCTCGCCGCGGCGCCGCTCGGCTACAAGGTGCATGTCTTCGATCCGGGCGAGGCGCCCTGCGCCGGCGACGTGGCGGCGGCGGTCACGCGCGCGCAGTTCGATGACGGCGACGCGCTGGCGCGGTTCGCCGCGGCAGTCGACGTCGTTACCTACGAGTTCGAAAATCTACCGGTCACGCCGCTGGAGGCGCTTGGCGACAAACTTCGGCCGGGCACCCTGTCTCTGGCGATTGCGCAGGATCGGGCGGTCGAGAAGCGCTTCATCGAAGGCACCGGGGCCAGGGTCTCTCCGTGGCGCGAGGTCGATTGCGCCGAGGATGCGGTGGCAGCGGTCGGCGCGCTTGGGTTACCGATCGTGCTCAAGAGCCGTCGGCTTGGCTACGATGGCAAGGGCCAGGCGTGGATCCGCTCAATGGACGAAGCGGCGGCGGCGTGGGACGCGATCGGCCGCCAGCCCGCGGTCGCCGAAATGGCGGTCGACTATCTCGCCGAATTCTCCGTGCTGTTGGCGCGGACGGTCGAGGGCGAGACGCGCTGCTGGGAAGTGCCGCGCAACATTCACGAAGGCGGCATCCTGCGCCGCTCCGAAGTGCCCGCCGCCCTGCCCGCCTCGGCACGCGTGGCGGAGGCAGTCGAAACGGCGTGCGGGCTGGCCAAGGCGCTAAGCCATATCGGGGTAATGGCGGTCGAGTTTTTCGCCACGGCCGACGGACCGGTTGTCAACGAGATCGCGCCACGGGTTCACAACAGCGGCCATTGGACGATCGAGTGCGCCGAGACTTCGCAATTCGAGCAGCACATCCGAGCGGTCGTCGGGCTGCCGCTCGGCGCTACGGGACTTACCGGAGCCAGCGCGGCGATGGACAATCTGATCGGTGACGAGGTCGATCAGTGGGCTTCGCTAGTCGCCGAGTCCGGCGCGCATCTCCACCTTTACGGCAAGGGTGCGGCGCGGCCCGGGCGCAAGATGGGCCATATCACGCGAGTGAAGCGCTAATCGCTTTCGCCGGCGAAATTCACTTTGCCTCGATCACTTCGATCGGAAGCCCCGTCTTCTCCAGCTGCGGGCGGACCTTCGCGGCGTCGCCGACGACCACCCAGGTAAAGCCATTGGGGGCAATCGCGCCGCGGATCGCGCGGTCGAGCCCGGCCGCCGTCTGCGCCCGGTAGCGCGCGGCAAGTCCGACGTAGAAATCGTCGGGCCGGCCAAGCAAATCGGTGCGCATCATCGCCGCGAGCAGCGCCGCGCTCGTTTCGAACTGGCCTGGAAGCTGGTTGACGCTGTTGGCGATCGTCAGGCTCAATTCCTCCTCGCTGACCCCCTTGGTGCCAAGGAAATCGCCGATATCGCCGGTCAGCGCGATCAGCGAGTCACCGGTGCGATCGGCCTGGACCGGCGCCGAAACAGTGTAGGCAACGCCATTGGCGAGCAACTGGGCCGAGCTGCCAACGCCATATGACCAGCCCTTGCTTTCGCGCAGGTCCATGTTGAGCCGCGACAGGAAGCTGCCGCCAAGCACGTCGTTGGCGGCCTGCAGCGGAACCGTGTCGCCGCGCGGATCGACCGGCAGGAGCTGCCCACCGGCGATCGTCGATTGCGGCGCGCCGGGCCGGTCGATCAGCAAGATCCGCGACGCCGCCGGCCGCGCCGGAAGGGCGGTGAACGCCTTGACCCCGCGCGCCGCCGATGGTGCTGCCCATCCGCCGAAACGCGCCTCCAGAAGCGGCTTGATGTCAGCCAGCGGGCGGTCCGAAACGACGAAGATCTTGGCCGTATCGGGCCGCAGCCAGCGCTGCTTGAAGCCGGCGAGATCGTCGCGCGTGAACTTGGCGATCGCGGCGGGGTCGCCACCGGCCGGCCCGCCGTAGGGATGCGCAGGGCCATAGAGAGCGACCGGCAGCACGCGCTGAGCAACGCGGGTCGGATCCTTAAGCGTCTGGGCGATGCCAGTCAGCGCCTGGACGCGGACCCGGTCGATCTCCGCCGGGGCAAATGCCGGGTGCTGGACAATGTCGGTCAACAGATCGAGCGAGGGGGCGAGATTGGGCGACAGCGCCGACAGGGTGATCGTCGAGCGATCGGCGGTATTGCCGGTGCCAATATTGGCGCCGAGCCGTTCCTCCGCTTCCGCCAGTTGCTGCGACGAACGGCTGGTGGTGCCTTCGTCGAGCAGGCCGACGGTCATTGCCGCAAGCCCGCGCTGGTCCGGCGCGTCGGCGGCATTGCCGGCGTCGAACGACAGCGCCAGCTGGGTCAACGGCACCGCGCTGCGCTGGGCGTAGACAATCGGAATGCCGTTCGCGAGGCTGGTGTGGACGATCGCGGGCCACTGCAGCGCGGTCAGTCGCCCCACCGGCGGCAGCGCGCGCGTCGGCTTGGGCGGCGCCTCCCCGGCCTTGGGCGCGGCGGGCTTGGTAACCTTCGTCTCGGCATAGGCTTCGCGCTGGCCGGGCGAGATTGAAATCGTCAGTGCCGGCCTGTTCAACCATTGTTGCATCGCCGCGCGAACGCTGGCCGGGGTGACCGCGGCATAAGCTGCGAGTGTTCGCTGGTAGAAGTTGCTGGTGCCGGCGAAAGTCTGCCCTTCCGCCAGGCTCACCGCCTTGCCGCCGAACCCGCCGACCTGCTCGAGCCCGCGGATGCGCCCGGCGACTTCGCTCGTCACGGCGCGCTGGACCTCGTCTGCGGTCGGGCCCCGGGCGATGAGATCGGCCATGATCGCGTTGGCCCGCGCGGCGACCTTGGCGGGGTCGGTCCCCGGCTTGGCGACGATCTGGGTCGTAAAGACACCCGCGCGCTGGAGCGGACTATAATTCGCGCTGACCTGGATCGCGATCTTCTCCTCTCGCACGAGCGCCTTGTCGAGCCGCGAACTGGCGAGACCGCCGAGGATCGAACCACCGACATCGAGCGCCGCCATCTGCGGTGACAGCAGCCCCGGCACCGCCCAGTTGCGCGAGATGATCGTAAAGGCGAGCGCGTCCTTGAGCGCCACGGTCTTGGGCGCGGCAAGCGTCGGCACCGTCGCCATCGCCGGGCGGTTGACCGGGCCGCGCGCGATGGCGCCGAAATAGCGCTCGACCAGCGGGCGGGCCTTGGCCGCAGTGGTGTCGCCGGCGATCACCAGCACAGCGTTGTTGGGGCCGTACTTGTCGCGGAACCACTGCTTCACATCGGCCAAACTCGCCGCGTCGAGGTCGGCCATCGATCCGATCACCGTGTGGTGATAGGGGTGACCGGCGGGGAACAAATTCTCGTACAGCGCATATTGCGCGAGCCCGCCGGGCTGGCTGTCGCCTTGACGCTTCTCGTTTTGGACGACGCTGCGCTGGTTATCGAGCACGCCTTGCGACACCGCTCCCAGAAGGTGCCCCATGCGGTCGCTTTCCATGAACAGCGTCCGTTCGAGCGCGCCGGTCGGGACGGTCTCGAAATAGTTCGTGCGGTCGTTCGACGTGGTGCCGTTCTCGTCGGTCGCGCCGATTTGCTGGAGGAACTTGAAGTAATCGCCGGGCAGATTCTCCGAGCCGTTGAACATGAGGTGCTCGAAGAGGTGCGCGAAACCGGTCTTGCCGGCGGGTTCGTCCTTCGACCCGACGTTGTACCAGGTGCTGACCGCGACCACTGGCGCCTTGTGATCTTCGTGGAGGATGACTGTCAGCCCGTTGGCGAGGCGGAACATCGTGTGGGGAATGGCGACCTGGCGGACGAGACTCGATACCGGCGCGGCGGGTGCGACTGTCGCGGCGATCGACGGCGCCGAAAGCGCGGTGGCGGCAAGCAAGGCAAAAGTCTGGAAACGCATGTCGGAGCCCCTGAAACTTGTTCGTTGCCTGCCCTAATGCCTTGCGTGCAGGGTGCAATTCGCTTTGTCAGGGACTGCCCGGCTTTTCGACCAAACGCAGATCCTGTCGGTCAATCGCGGTCAGGGTCACGGAACCGGGATCGCCCCGCGCAGCATGTCGCCGATACCGAAGCGTTTCTTCTTGCGTGGCGGCTCGCCGGACCGTGGAGGCTCGCCGGACCGAGACGCATCGCGTTCCATATCGAGGCCGCGGATCATCGTGGCGCTGCTCTTGTAGCGCAACTTCGCGACCCACTTGGGTGCTTTCGGCGCCTCGGCAAAGGCGACTTCGGGGCCATAGCCGATCATCGTCACCACGCCTGCGGGCGCGGCGCGGGCAACTTCGGCGGGGAGAAGACACTCGCTGACGGACGATCCCAGCACCGCACCGGTGGCAAGCTGGCGGCGAACCTCGGCTGGTGAGAGATAATCCATGTCGGGGAGGCGGTTGGCCATGGTGGCGGATGACCAGATAATCATGTCGCCTCCCGCTCCGCTGCTGGTGCCTGCTCCGAACAGGCCAAGCGCATAGCCGGTCGCTTGTGGCGCGAGCGTCCAGCCGAGCCGCCCCGCGCCCGACGGCAGCGCGCCATTCTCGCGCAAGCCGAGCGCCGGCATGAAGTCCTGGTTCGCGTCCAGGGTGAAGCCGATCGGCGGAGCATAACTTGCCTCTACCCGGTGCGCGCCGACCAGCGAGCCGTTGCCGGGAACCGGTCGGTCGTCGCGGCGATTAGGCCACCGCGCGGCCTTCGAATCGAGCGTCGTGTGAGCGACCACTCGACGCGCGCCAGAGGCCATCGCCATCATCGCCGGCGAGACCTGGCCGGGCATTATCTTGGCCAAGTCGATGACCTGCGGCTGGTTCGGGCCAACATGCTCGCCGCAACCCCAATAGATCAGCAGCCGTCCCTTGGGCCGTTCGAAGCCGGTCGGCGTGTCGCGCGACGCCGCGACCGGCTCGGGCGGGAGCAGCGGCAACTGGGGCCCAAGGCCGAGGGTGGGCGGCGGCAGATGGTTCGCGGTCCCGGCCACCCCGTTGCGCGCCGACAGGCGAAGCTCGAGCGTTCGTACCGCCCCGCCGCCGCCGCCACTCATCATGTTCATCATCTGGCCAAGGCTCGGCCGGCCGGCGCCCATCCCCGCGCCGAGCCCGCTCATCGTCGCGACATCGACCGTGTAGGAGGCCAGCGGCGCCGGGGCCGGCGCGGCCCCGATTGTCGTCGTCGCGGCCAGCGCCGCCAACCAGGTCCCACGTGCCATCGATCGCCCCCCCTAGTGACCGCCTGATGTAAGCGCAAAGTCCCAACCGCGCCAACCGCGATCGGCACCTCGCCGGACTGGCCGCGCCCCCGCGCCTCTGCTAGCGGCGGCGGCAACATGACCGATCTCAAACATATCCGAAACTTCTCGATCATCGCGCATATCGACCATGGGAAGTCGACCCTGGCCGATCGCCTGATCCAGGCCACAGGCGGCCTGTCAGCGCGCGAGATGACCGCTCAAGTCCTTGACAACATGGAGATCGAGAAGGAACGCGGGATCACCATCAAGGCCCAGTCGGTGCGCCTCGAATGGGTCGCGAAGGACGGCGAGAACTACACGCTCAACCTCATGGACACGCCCGGGCACGTCGACTTCGCCTATGAAGTCAGCCGCAGCCTCGCCGCGTGTGAAGGCGCGCTGCTGGTGGTCGACGCCGCGCAAGGGGTCGAGGCGCAGACGCTCGCCAACGTCTACCAATCGATCGAGCATGACCATGAGATCGTGCCGGTAATCAACAAGATCGACCTGCCCGCCGCAGACCCCGAAAAAGTGCGCGCCGAAATCGAGGAAGTGATCGGCCTCGACGCCTCGAACGCGGTGCTGACCAGCGCCAAGGCGGGCATCGGCATCGAGGAAGTGCTCGACGCGATCATCGAACGCATCCCCCCGCCCAAGGGCGATCGCGCCGCGCCGCTCA
>JBKJMA010000182.1:0-4482 GCA_046596505.1 Sphingomicrobium sp. | reverse complement strand
GAACGCCTTGCCGACCGCCTGCGGATCGCGGCCCGGCGGCAGGATGAGCCGGTAACTGATGGTGGTCAGGCTGCCCGGCTGGACCAGCCCGGTCGCGGCGAGGCCCGCTTCGTCGACTAAAATCGGCGGCGAGAAGGCAAAGCCCGACATCGCCGGTATCTGGTCGATGATCCCCGACACGGTGAAGCTCGCATAGCCGACCCGCACCGCGCTCCCGCGCTTGAGATCGAGCCGTTCGGCGAGCTCGCGCCCGACCGCGACCTCGCGCCCCATCGGACGCGTCCCGCCCCGCGCCAGATCGAGCCGCCCGGCCAGCGGCCATGCCGCATCGATGCTGCTCAGCTCGGCGAGCCCGATCTTCCCGCCCGGCGCGACCGCCATCGCGCGCAAGGTGACGCTCTTGGACACCCGGCCCTGTGCGGTCAGCGCGGCCAGTTCCCGGGGCGAGGCGTCATGCTGCGCCGAGCGCACGACCAGATCGCCGCCGATCAGATTGCGGCCATTGCTCGCGATCGCGCTGTCGATCGACGAGGCGATGCTGGTCACGCTGGCGATAGCGGCAACCGCGATCGCGAGGCACAGCCACAGCAGGCCGAGCCCGCCCAGTCCCCCGCGCAAGTCACGCCGCGCGAGCCGCCATGCCTCGCTCATAGGGTGTGCCCGTCGGCCATCTCGATCCGCCGCCCGGCCCGCGCCGCGACCGCCGGGTCATGGGTAATCACCAGCAGCCCCGCCCCCGCCGCGCCCGCGCGCTCAAACAGCAGGTCGATGATCGAGCCACCCGTCGCGAGGTCGAGGTTGCCGGTCGGCTCGTCGGCGAGCAGCAGCCGGGGGCGCGGCGCGGTTGCGCGGGCAATCGCCACGCGCTGCTGCTCGCCGCCCGACAGCTGCGCCGGATAATGGGTCAGTCGGTGGCCGAGCCCGACGCTGCGCAGCTCAGCCTCGGCGCGCGCCTTCGCATCGGGCACCCGCGCCAGCTCAAGCGGCACCTGGACATTTTCGATCGCGGTCATCGTCGGCAACAGCTGGAACGACTGCAGCACGATGCCGATGTCGCGCCCGCGCATCCTCGCCAGCGCATCCTCGCCGAGCGCGCTCGCATCCTGCCCAAGCAACCGCACCGTCCCGCTGGTCGCCCGCTCGAGCCCCGCGACGACCGCCATCAGCGACGATTTGCCCGATCCCGACGGCCCGAGCAACGCGAGCGTCTCGCCCGGCTCGAGCCTGAGCGACACGCCCTTCAGGATTTCGGTCCGCACCTCGCCTGTGCCAAGGGTCAAACGGACGTCGGCGAGTTCGATCAGCGGTGCGGTCATCGGCCCGAGCTAGGGATGGCGCCGCCCCGCCACAATGGTAGGGCGAAACTATGCTCCTCGCCGTCCTCGCGCTCGCCGCCGCCCAGCCGACACCCAAACCGCTGATCCTTGCCTTCGGGGACAGCCTGACCGCCGGCTATAACCTCGATCGCGGACTTGGGTTCGCACCCCAGCTCGAAGCGACGCTGCGCCGCCACGGTATCGCCGCGACCGTTGCCGACGGCGGCGTGTCGGGCGACACGAGCACCGCCGGACGCGCGCGCCTCGGGTGGACGCTCGCCGGGCTGCCGCGAAAGCCCGACCTCGTCATCGTCGAGCTCGGTGCCAACGACATGCTCCGTAACCTCGACCCGGCACTTACCCGCGCCAACCTCGACGCGATCCTCGTCGAGTTCGACCGCCGCCGCATCCCCGTCCTCTTCGCTGGGATGCGCGCCGCGCCCAACCTCGATCCGGCGTACCGCGCCAAGTTCGACGCGCTCTATCCGGCGCTGGCCAAGGCCCACCGCGCCCCGCTCTATCCCTTCTTCCTGGAGGGCGTCGTCGCCCAGCCCGGAATGCAGCAGCCCGACGGAATGCACCCGACCTTCGCCGGGGTGAAGCGTGTCGTCACGGGGATCCTGCCGCGCGTGCTGGCGGCGCTCGGTCGAAATTAGGGGCGCAATCCCGCGACCGTAATCGGCTCGGCGAACTCGGCGCCCATCCTTGACCCGGCGATCCATTTGACGACCGCATTGGCGCGATCGCGCCCGGGCAGGATCAGCCACACCCGCGAGCCGACTTCATAATCGGCGCCGGTCTCGGCCATGAAGCCGCTTTCGGAAATGTTGAGGATGCGCGCCTCGCTGCCTTCCTCGCCGAGCGGGCGCACACGTCCCTCGATCGCAACCGCAACGCGATCCGCGCGGCGACGGTCGCTAACCTCGGCTTCGACAATTCGCGCCTTGATCATCGCAAAACCCATGTTTATCCGAGCCCCACAGTTAACGAAACGCTCAGCTCCCTCAATTGAAGCTCAGCCAAAAAAAGAAATTATCAGCCGCGCGGCCCGGTGAAGTCGATCCCGATCCGTCCGTCACGTACCCAGCGCACCTGACCCGCGGTGGCCCTCCGGTCGAGCATCTGCAGTGTCACCCGCTCACCGATATGGGGCACCTCGTCGAACAGGATCATCGCGCCCGACGGCGAGACGTTGCCGATCCGCACCGAGCAAGCACGGCCCCGCCAGTTGAGGACCGCCGTGTCGCGGTCGGGAGCGACGCGCGCTTCGTTGCGCTGCTCGAACATCCGGCGAACGTGGCGCGGGATCATCGCGCCGCTCAGACTGAAACCCATCGCCCTTCCTCACTTGAAACCACTTGCAATCAACAGCTTGGCACGGCGCTTCTTAACAGACCGTTCGCATTGGCACCGCATTCGGCACCGCGATGGAATCGCGGTGTCCAGTTCGCGGCGACTGTTGCCCCGCCGACACTGGCGAGCCCCGTTCATCCTGTGTATGCCGCAGGGCCTGCATGGATCGCCCGGTGGGCGGTTGTTGCCGAATGAAGTGAAGGGGTTAGCATGACGGTTCGTTGGAGTTCACAGGTGATCGCCGCCGCCGCGCTGGCCATCGCGCCCGCCGCCATCGCCCAGGCGACGCAGGATCCGATCGGCCCCATCGGCACCGCCAAGCCCGCCGCGACATCGACCGGCACTACTCCGGCCGCAACCACGCCGCCAGCTCCGGTCGTCACCCCGCCGCCAGTGATCGTCCCGCCGCCGTTCTGGCCACTCGAGGACGCGCAAGAGCTGCTCTCGGCGATCCAGTCGGTCGCCGCCGAAGGGCTCTCGCCCAAGGATTATGCCCCCGCCGCGCTGGCCGATGCGATCGCCGCGCGCGATGCCACGCGCGTCTCCGCCGCCGCTACGGAGAGCTTCAACAAGCTTTCGTCCGACTTCGCCTTCGGGCATGTCCGCGGCGAGGACCGCATCGACTGGCACGTCGCCGACCCCGATCTCAGCCCGACCCGCCAGCGCGAACTGCTCGAGAGCGCGCTCGCCCAGCACCGTGTCGGCGACGCGCTGATCGGGCTGTTGCCCACCCACCCGCAATACGGCGCGTTGCGCACCGCGCTGGCCGACCCGATGAACATCGGCCAAGTCAACACCATCCGGCTCAACATGGACCGCTGGCGCTGGCTGCCGCGTAACCTCAGCAATCGCTACATCATCGTCAACGTGCCCGCCTATACCGCCACGCTGGTCGAGAATGGCGCCGCCGTATCACGCCACAAGGCGGTCGCCGGAGCGATCAAGACGCCCACGCCGCAGCTGTCGGCGATGGCCACGGGCATGATCCTCAACCCGTGGTGGGAAGTGCCGACCAGCATCAGCAAGGAAGTTGCGGGCAAGAAGGGCTTCGTCGCGGTGCGCGATCCGGTGACCAAGGCAGTCCAGCGTTGGCGCCAGCCGCCAGGACCGTCGAACGCGCTCGGCGAAATGAAGTTCGTGATGCCCAATCCCTTCGCCATCTACCTTCACGACACCAACGCCAAGAGCCGCTTCAACAGCGCGGTCCGCGCCTTCAGCCACGGCTGCGTCCGCACCGACAAGGTCGGCGACCTCGCCCGCCTGCTGCTGGCCGAAGACGGCGGGACGTGGGACGATGCCAAGGTCACCGCGACGCTGGCGTCGAAGAAAACCGTTCAGGCGAGCTTCGTGAAGCCGCTCCCGGTGTTCATCGTCTACTTCACCGCGGCGGCGGCGATCGACGGGTCGATCGTCAATTACGACGACGTGTACAAGCGCGACGGCACGGTTATCGCGGCGCTGCTCGACCTCCCCCGCGCGGCCAAGAAATCGACCGCGCCTGAGGCAGCGCTGGCAACCAGCGCGGCGACCGCGGCCGACACCGCCCCGGCGTCGACCTCGGCCCCGAAAACCAGGCCTGACCCGATCAAGATCCAGAACGACCCGCTGCGGCCGCGCTGACCACCGTTATTACGCCGGTGTAATCACCAGCCCGCCATCGCCCTCGTCGACCTTGACCGTCGCCCCGTCATGCACCGTTCCCGCCAGGATCGCGTCGGCGAGCGGATCCTGCAGATACTTCTGCACCGCCCGCTTCAACGGCCGCGCGCCATAGACCGGGTCATAGCCGACCCGGCCGAGCCAGCCGCGCGCC
>JBKJMA010000147.1:0-4579 GCA_046596505.1 Sphingomicrobium sp. | reverse complement strand
GTGATTGCGCACCACAAATCCGCCCACGGGAGGCCTGGGAATCGCTTCCTGTGCAAGGCGGAAATCTGCTTCGACGGGATCGCCGTGGGGTCTGCGTACCAGCAAGAATCGGCGATTGACGGACATGTTCTTCTCTCCTGTCTGCTCGTCTGTCGTCACCAATGTCAGCTTGGAGCGCACCTGTAATAAATCCCAGTAGGCCCGCGCGCGACGAATTCTACAACCCTCATCATCAGGGCCGACGAAAGAGCGGCTGAATGGGGAGTATGACAATGCAAATGTCCGTGTCACGCCGGATTTTGATCGGGGCGCTAAGTTCGACGACGCTGGGCTTGGGAGCAGTTCCGGCAATTGCTCAGGGCGCGCCCGCGCCCGCCGCCGCAACCGATGCCACCGCAGTCAACCCCAACGAGATCATCGTCACTGCCCGGCGCCGCAACGAGACGCTGCAGTCGACCCCGGTTGCGATCACCGCGATCAACGCGGCGATGCTCGCCAACAAGGCAACGGTGAACATCGGCGACCTTCAGGGCGCCGCGCCGAACTTGCTCATCACCCAGCAGAATTCGGGCGGCCAGGCGGCCAATCTGTCCATTCGAGGACTGACCTATGCCGACATCGAAAAGTCGCAGGAGCCGACCGTCGGCGTGGTCGTCGACGGCGTGTTCATCGGCACCAACACCGGCCAATTGCTAGATTTCTTCGATATCGAGCAGATCGAAGTATTGCGTGGTCCACAGGGCACACTGTTCGGCCGCAACACCATCGGCGGAGTCATCAACATCCGCCGCACCAAGCCGACGATGCGCACCGGCATCAAGGCCGAGGGCACTTATTCGAGCTTCAACAGCTGGGCGGCGCGTGGCGTCGTCAATGTGGGCGACGGCAAGAGCTTCGGCGTCAAGGGCTTTTATTTCCACAACCAGAGCGACGGCTTTTATCACAACGCGATTACCGGCAAGCGCTCCGGCGGATCGAACAATGAGAATTTCGGCGCATCGGCGATTTTCAAGCCCGCTGGCAGCGGCTTCGAAGCCCTGCTGACGCTCGAGAAGCAGGACCAGACGTTCGACGTCACCAATTCCAATATCGCCAATTCCAGCGAGTTGTTCTGCCTGTTTGAGCCGGCACGCGAGTGCAATCGCAACAACACGTCCGACCTCTACACGGTGTTCACGTCACCGGGCACGTCGCGTTACAGCGCGCCGTCGGCGACGCTCGAGCTCAACTACCAAGCGGGCGGCGTGAAGCTCACCTCGATCACCGGTTATCGCAAGTCGAAAGAATTCCAGACGCAGGATTTCGATGCGTCGAGCACCGACCTCTATTACACGCTGCGTCAACAGAATTATCGTCAGTTCAGCCAGGAACTGCGAGCGTCGGGTAACCTGTTCAAGGGCTTCGACTATGTCATCGGCGGCTATTATTTCAGCTCGCGATATCACCTTCAGCAATGGTCGCGGATTTTCGGCTTTAATACCGCGCTCGACCCGCGTGTTGCCGACAGCGACTCGCAGATCGTCGATGGGCGCAACAAATCCTATGCCGCGTTTGGTGATTTCAACTGGGCCTTCGCCGACAAGTTTCGCCTGTCATTTGGTGGCCGTTACACCCACGATACGAAGGAACTGAGCAACGCCTTCGCCACGCGCGGCCTGATCGGGTCGGGCAAGAAGAGTTTCAACAAATTCACACCCAAGGTCGGCGTCGATTTCCGGCCGGACTCAAACACCATGGTCTATGCCAGCTGGTCGCGCGGCTATCGCTCGGGCGGCTTCTCGCCGCGCGCTGGCGAAGCGCGGACGGCAAACTTGCCCTACAATCCGGAGACGGTCGACAGCTATGAAGTCGGCACCAAGCTCGACCTGCTCGACCACAAGCTTCAGTTCAATGTCGCCGCCTTCTACTCCAAATATCAGGGCCTGCAGCAGAACACGACCATTCCCTGCCTGTGCGGCACCGGCAACCAGACGATTACCTCGAACGTCGGCTCTGCCAATATCAAGGGGCTGGAATTCGACGCCAGCGCCCGCCCGGTCGACGGGCTTCGGCTGACCGCGACGATGGGTTTGCTCCGTTCGAAGTTCAAGAAATTCATCGCCGGCAATACGCTGACGGTGTTCAACCCGCTGGCACCGACGGTGCCCGTGACCGTGATCCGCAATTTCGACTATTCGGCCAATAACCCGATCTACAGTCCGAAATTCAGCGCGTCGGTCGGCGCGGAATATAAGGTGCCGACCAACTTCGGCAGCGTTGTCGCGAATGTTGGCTATCGCTATATCGGCCCGTACGACCAGCAGATCTCGCTCGGGCCGCTGACCGGCAACACCGGTTTCGTCAGCAACGGCGGCAACGTCATCGTCAACGGCAATGACGCGCGCGTCCGTTCGGACAAGCAGGGCCTGCTCGACGCCAGTTTGACCGGCAATTTCAAGCTGGCTGGCGCAAATGCCTATTTGACCGTCTTCGGGCGCAACCTGGCCGATGATCGCGGGACCAGCGCGGCGTTCACCGTCGCTGGGCTGTGGTCGTTCGCCTCGGCGCGCGAACCGCGGACGGTTGGCGTGACCTTGGGGTTCAAATATTGATCTACTCACAATAACCCGCTGGGAGTTAGGGGCGTCGCCGGTCACCCGGCGGCGCCCCATTTTCTGTTGTTGAAGGGAGTTAGGTTTTGGCTCGTTTGTCTGGCAAGGTTACCCTCGTCACCGGTGCCGCCTCGGTTCCGGGCCTGGGCAGCGCGACCGCCAAGCGCTTCGCCGAGGAAGGCGCGATGGTCTATTGCACCGACCGTGATGAGGCCGGTGCCGAGCGTGTCGCGGCCGACATCCGCGCCGCCGGGGGCGAGGCCGAGGCGCTCGGCCACGACGTCACCAGCGAAGCCGACTGGGACCGGGTGATGGCCGCGATCGACGCCGCGCACGGCAGGCTAGACGTACTGGTCAATAACGCCGGCATCGCCGTGCTGCGATCGATCGGCGACCTGACTACCAATGATTGGAAGCTACAAAACGACGTCAATCTCAACAGCGTCTTCTACGGTACAAAGCGCGCGGTCCTGGCGATGCGGCGTCATGGCAAAGGCGGATCGATTATCAACATCTCGTCGGTCGTCGGCCAGGTCGGCGTCCCCGGTTGCGGTGCCTATGCCGCCGCGAAGGGTGGAGTGCGGCTGTTCTCCAAGTCGGTCGCGATCGAATGCGCCGTGGAGAATATCCGCGTTAACACCGTGCACCCCGGCATGATCCTGACCAACATCATGGACGTGGCAATGACCGACAACGCCGAAAATTACGATGTACTGGTGGCGACGATCCCGATGGGCCGCCTCGGCGATCCCGACGACATCGCCAACATGAACCTGTTCCTGGCCAGCGACGAATCGCGCTATTGCACCGGCGCAGAGTTCACCGTCGATGGCGGCATGACCGCGCAGTAACCCGGCAGTGATCGCCGGCGGTCGTGACGATCAGCCAGCCAGCCTGACGATCACCTTGCCAATGTTGGCCCCGGTCAACAGGCGGCGATAGGCGACCAGGGCATTGTCCAGCCCGACTGTCTCGTCGAACCGCATCGCCAACATGCCCGAGTCCAGCCACGAGCGGAGCACCGGCATGAATTCCGCACCGCGATGCAGGAAATCGGGGATGAAGAACCCCTCGATCCGGAGCCGCCGCATCAATACCTGGTCGAACTGCGTCGGGCCGGGCAGAGGGCTGTCGCGATCATAGGCCGCGATCATTCCGCACACCGCGACCCGGCCATAATGCGCCATGTTGGGCAATATCGCGTCGAGCAACGGTCCGCCGACATTGTCGAAGCAGGCGTTGATCCCGCCGTCGATAGTGGCGAGCGCCGCCGCGACATCGTCATGCTTGTAATCGATCGCCCGCTCGACCCCCAATTCATCGAGCAAATAGCGGCATTTGTCCGGCCCGCCAGCAATGCCGATCACGCGCGCGCCAAGGTTGCGCGCGACCTGGCAGGCAAGGCTGCCGGTTGCACCGGCGGCGGCCGACACCGCGACCCAGTCGCCCGACTTGACCGCCGCGATATCCTTTATCCCGACATAGGCGGTCCAGCCGTTCAGCCCGATCGCGCCGAGATGCTGGCGCGGATCGGCGACGCTCTCGTCGAGCGCGACCAGCCCGGACTGATCTGGAACGACGGTCGACCAATCGGCCCATTGCCCGAACCCGCGCACCAGCGTGCCGATGGCAAAGCGCGGGTCACGACTACCGCTGACCCGGCCCAGTACTAACCCGACCATCGCCGATCCCAGCGGCAGCGGCGGCTGGTAACCGTCAGTGCGCGGTCCCATCCACATCCGCGTGCCGGCGTCCATCGACAGAAATTCCGCGCGTACCCGCACCTCGCCTTCGCCAAGCGGCGCCAGCGGCGCCTCGGTCAGGCTCAGCGCGGCCTCAAAGTCGATGCCCTCGGGATGCCGGTCGAGCTGCCAAAGGCGGGTGACCGTCACGCCTCAGCCCTGACGATGGATGTTAGTGAACACGCGATGGCTGAATAGCCAGTGGCCGTCGTTCTTGACGCATTGGTCCTCATAGCGGCCGCGGTC
>JBKJMA010000160.1:0-9351 GCA_046596505.1 Sphingomicrobium sp. | reverse complement strand
CGCAATTGCTGCTCGCCCCAGCGGCCGCGCGCCTTGGGGGCGTTGCGAAGCGCGTTGACGAGCTTGGCGGCCTCGGCCGAGACGCGCTCGGTGCCACTCTTCATCGCTTCGATATGACCGGTGAGCAACCCGAAATCCTTGCGCCGGTCCTCCTCGACCTTACCGACGACCTGCTCGTAGCGTTGCAACCGATCATGAACAGGCTGGAGCAAGGCCTTGAGATTATTGCCGGAAGTCGCCTCGGATTCCTTGAATCGCTGGTCGGCGCGTTCGAGGAACTGCTTCTGCGCACTCTCCAGCAGCTTGCCGCCGACCTCGGCAAATTGGGCGCCGAGCGCTTCCTTGGCGGCGGTAAGCTCGGCGAGGCGTTGCTCGAACCCACGCTCGCGCTCGTCCTGTTGCGCGGCGGCGGCGGCGTGGCGCGTGGCGAGCTCATTATGCTCGGCGCGGACTGCTTCGACACTCCGTGCATGCCCGTCGCGCTCCTCGCGCACTGAGTCGAGCTGGAGCCGCAGTGAAGCGACTACTCCCTGCCCCGCCGCGCTCGCGCGCGAGCCGACGAGCCAGCCGACCAGGGCACCGACGGCCAGCGCAACGATGACGATGATGGCGACTGTGGCGTCCATGAATACCCCTTAGGCGGAACGAAGCGCGAACCTAGCTTTGGCGTGGCGCTTGCTCAAGGGGAACTTCGCGTGCCATGTCGCATTCAAGACAAAACAGGAGCGCGCATGTCCATTCGCAAGATGATCGGCCTTCACCCCAACGCCAAGGCCAACCCGGCGCTCGCCGAGGCGGCGCATCATTTGATGTATTGCGCCAAGATGTCGCTGTCGTGTGCCGATGCCTGCCAAGCAGAGGCACGCGGTCCCGAGGCGATGGATATGACCCAGTGCATCCGGCTGTGCCTCGATTGTTCTGACATTTGCGAGGCAACGTCGCGGCTCGCGATCCGCCAGACCGGGAACGACCAGCCGATGCTGCGCGAGCTGCTCGAGCTGTGCGCGCGGATGTGCGAGGCGTGCGCGGCCGAATGCGAGCGTCACGAGCATGAGCATTGCCGCCTGTGCGCGCAGATTTGCCGCGAGTGCGCCGCCGATTGCCGCAATGCCGCGGCAAGTTTGGGCTAGGAGCCAGAGTCAGGCGCGTTTCCTGTTGATGCGCGAGGCGGTTTGTTCGATGTTGGCAGACGCGACCGGGCGGCCGAAGTAATAGCCCTGAAGCTGGGTGCAGCCCAGCTCGCGCATGACCTGCGCCTGGTGCTCGGTCTCGACGCCTTCGGCGGTGGTTTCAACGCCGAGGCCGCGGGCGAGCGCGAGGATGGCGGTGACGATGGCGCGCGAATCCTGGTCGCCATCGGCGGCGTCGCGGACGAACTGCTGGTCGATCTTGATCTTGGCGAATTTGGCGCGGCTCAAATAGCCGAACGACGAATAGCCCTTGCCGAAATCGTCGAGCACCAGCCGGACGCCGAGCGCGCACATCCGGGCGAGCGAACCCAGGGTAGCGGGGTCGTCCCCCAGAAAGATGCTTTCGGTGACTTCGAGTTCGAGCAGGTTGGGGTTGAGTCCGCTCGACGCCAGCGCGCCGACGACCGCCTGGGCGAGACCCGCCCCGCCGAGCTGCGCCGCCGAGACGTTGACCGCGACGCGCATCGGATCGGTCCAGCGCGCCGCCTCGGCGCACGCCTCGCGGATCACCCAGCCGCCGATCTGGTGGATGAGGCCGGCATCTTCGATGATCGGGATGAACACGTCGGGCGCGATGTCGCCGCGCGTCGGATGGCGCCAGCGGAGCAGCGCCTCGCGGCCGACGACATTGCCGCTGTCGGCGTCGACGATCGGTTGATAGGCAAGCGTGAAGCCGCCGGCGTTGAGCGCCTCGCGCACGTCGTTCTCGAGCAGGCGATGGTCCTCCGCGTCCTCGAACATATGGCGTTGGAAGAAGGCGTGGCTGCCGCGCCCGGCCGCCTTGGCACGATAGAGCGCGAGGTCGGCGCTACGGATCAGCGCTTCCTCTCGCGCGCCGTCGGTAGGGCCGATGGCGATGCCGAGCGAGGCGCCGATATGGACGTTGGCGACGCCGATCGTGAAGCTGCGCGACAGGTCGGCGATGATCTGGCCGGCGAGATCATCGACGGCGTCGCGGCGACTGCAGTCGCGCCAGATAACCGCGAACTCGTCGCCGCCGAGACGGCCAACCGTCCCGCCGGTGCCGACGATCCGTTCGAGCCGCCGGGCGACCTCGATCAACAGTTGGTCGCCGATGGCGTGGCCAAGCGTGTCGTTGACCAGCTTGAAGCGGTCAAGGTCGACCAGCAGCAGGGCGCAGTCGCTGTCGCCCTGGCATTGCCGCAGCAGCACTTCCTCTATCTGTTCGCGAACCAACAGGCGATTGGCGAGCCCGGTCAGCGGATCGCGCCGGGCATTCCTCGTGGAATCGTCACCGTGGAGGCGGATGTCGGTGATGTCGGAGCCAACGCCGCGCCAGCCCACGACCGTACCATGTTCGTCGATCATCCGCTTGCCCGACAATGCCCACCAGCGCGTCCCGCCCTTCGTCAGGATCGCGCGGTCGCGGAAGTCCTCGCCGGCGCGAAAATGATCCAAGACGGCGCGCATGCCCGACGAGACCTCGGAGATTTGGCGGGTCGGGTCGAGCAGGGTGAAGACGCTGACGCCGAGCAATTCGCTGATCGGGCGGCCGATCTCGCGCGCCATTGCGGCGGTCATGAAGCGCAGGCGAAGGTCGGCATCGAGTTCCCACAGCCAGTCGCTGCCGCTTGCCTCGAACTCGCGCAGGAGCCTGACCAGCTGGGCTTGCTCCTCAAGCTCGAGCCGGGCGCGGAGATGGCTGACGAACTGACGCGCGCTCACCAGCGACGACCAGCAAAGCGTCCCGGCAAAAGCCAGCGTCAGCAAGCCGATCAATGGTTCGCCAAGCTCGATCGTCGCTACGATCGACGCGGCCGCGAGGATGGCGATATAGGCAAAGGCGGCAGGCGGCACACTCGCCATGGTCACGCTCGCGCCGCTCATCATGCCAGTCATCACGATCACGATCAGCAACCGCTGGGTCTCGCTGGCGTGCGGAAACCACGCCAGCATCGGTACGGCCCAAAGCAGCGCCAACAGTCCAATCCCGGTGGTGATCGAGCGAAGTCCGGTCGGGTTGCGCTGGGCGTATAGCGGGTCGTGCACCAGTCGCCAGGCACGGAGCAGGCGAATAGTGCAAAAGCTGGTCATGACCCCGAACCATGTAGCGAGCTGCCATCCGCGGACAGACCCGGCTAGCGCGGCCACGACCACCACCGCGTTGAACAGGTTAGCCGTAACGGTCACCGGGACGAGCCGGATCAATGCATGAAATTGCGCCAGCCTGATCGTACTCGTCGCGACATCCTGGGGTGCGGAGAAGTGGCAAATGTCGCGCAGCGGCACCTTGCCGAACCGATCCGCCACGAGGCGCGCCGGAAACAGCGGTTCATCCTGTCCGATTGTCCCCCGCTCCATCAGCTGTCGGCCCTTTCCACCAGCGCGAAGGCCTAGTGGTCAGGCCTTGCCAAAGCGTGAAAAAAGCCGCTGCGACAAGCAGGGTGGCACGGATTTTGAACCATTTACGACGAAGTTCAGGTCAAACGGTCGGCTGCCGTCCGTTGACGAGGTCCTCGTAATCGCACGCGAGCTGGCGTGAGAGGTCGCCGACCTCGAAGTTCCACGGGCCGGCCGCCCCGACGAAGGTCACTTCGGCGGCCGATCCGGTGAGGAACATCTGTTCGAAGCTTTCCAGTTCTTCCGGCCAGATGGCGCGCTCGATCACCTCGACGCCGCGATTTCGGGCGAGGTCGATGACGGTGCGGCGGGTAATGCCGTCGAGAAAACAATCAGGCGTGGGGGTATGGATAGCGCCATCGCGAATGAAGAAGGCATTGGCGCCAGTGGCTTCGGCGACCTGGCCGCGCCAGTCGAACATCAGCGCGTCGTGAAAGCCGCGATCTTCGGCGCGATGCTTCGACAAGGTGCAGATCATGTAGAGCCCGGCGGCCTTTGCACTGGTCGGCGCGGTGTACGGAGCGGGACGGCGCCATTCGGCGATGTCGAGCTTGATCCCGCGCGCGGCGAGGTTGGGATCGAAATATTTTCCCCACTCCCACGCGGCGATGGCAAGGTGAGGCTTGGTGCGCTGGGCCGAAACGCCCATCTGCTCCGAACCGCGCCAAGCGACCGGGCGGACATAGGCGTCGGTCAGGCCATTGGAGGCCAGTACCTCGTTGCAGGCGGCGCCGATCTGTTCGACGCTCCACGGCAGGGTGAAACCGAGCAGCTCGGCGCTGGTGCGCAGCCGCTGGCTATGCTCGTCGAGCTTGAAGATGATGCCGTTGTAGGCACGCTGGCCCTCGAACACCGACGAGGCATAGTGAAGCGCGTGGGTCAGGACATGGACGTTCGCCTCGCGCCACGGCACGAGTTTGCCATCGAGCCAGATCCATCCGTCGCGATCGTCGAAATTCGGTCCGTCAACCATGCCAGCCCCTTTGTTGCGGCTGCGAATAGGCGAGCCCGGGGAAACGATCAACCGCAGGGGTCAATTCAACCTTGGCGGGCGGCAGAGGCCAGTTCCTTGCCGCGCGCGATCGACGCGGCAAGCATTCGCTCGATCAGCTGGTCGATACCGCCGGATGCGTCGAGCACCGCGAGCCCGGCCTCGGTGGTGCCCTTGGGCGAGGCCACGTGGCGGGCGAGCTCAGCCATCGGCAGGTTGGTGGCCACTGCCATCGCGGCGGTGCCGGTGAGCGTGTCGAGCGCGATGCGGGCGGCGAGATCGGGGGCGAGACCGAGCCCCTCCCCTCCCGAGATGAGCGCGTCAACGAAGCGGGCGACATAAGCAGGGCCCGAGCCAGCGACCGCGCCGATCGCGGAGAAATGGGCTTCGTCATCGACGATCGGGGCAAAGCCGAGGGCAGCCATCAGCGCTTGGACGAGTGCCAGCGCGGCGGGGTCACCGTCTTCGCTGTACAGCGCGATGACGCCCTTGCGCTGGGCGACCGGCAGGTTTGGCATGGCGCGGACGATGGCGCGGGCGATGGGGAAGCGCTGGCGCAGCGTTGCCGCTTCGACCCCAGCGAGCAGCGAGATGACGATCGTGTCCGCGCCGAGACGAGGAGCAAGCCCCGGCGCGACCTCGTCGAGTTTCTGCGGCTTGAAACCGAGCATGACGAGCGCCGGTGGCGGGCCGTCGGGGAGTGCGCTGACCGTGCGGACCCCCTCGACCGCAGTGCCGCTCGGCCGGATCGCGGTAACGGCGGCGAGGTCGATCCCGGCCGCGCGCCACCCGGTCACCATCGCCCCGGCCATATTGCCGCAACCGACCAGCCAGGTCGGGCCAGGAAACTGGGGATCCGGGAATGACGTCATGGCGTCACGCCTCCCCGGCGGTGTCGATCAGCGCGGCGGCGATCGCCTCGCTCGGCGACTTGCCGCCCCACAGGACGAACTGGAACACCGGGTAAAAGCGTTCGCACTCTTCCATCGCAGCCTCGGCGATGGCCTCGGCCTGCTCGAACGTCAGCCCGTCGCTCTCGCTGACCAGCGCGGCGTGGCGGAACACGATCAGCCCCGATCCCGACCACATTTCGAAATGGCCGAGCCACAATTGCTCGTTGATCAGCCCGAGCGATTCGTAAATCGCGGCGCGCTTTTCGAGGCCGACCTTGATGTCGGGGAAGGCGAGGAACTGGAGCACCTGGTCGTCCTGGCGCCAGACCCCGCGCAGTTCGTATTGCGCCCAGCTGCCGCTCGCCGAGGCGACGATCTCGCCCTCCCCGGTCCGTTCGCAGGCCCATCCACGCGCCTCGAAATATTGCTCGAGCACTTCGATCGGCGCGCCGTCGTCGCGCTCCTCGTGATCGGGTTCGTCGGTCAGATGGAAGCTCCCGGAGCCGCCTTGGGCGCGCTCTTCGGTCCGGCCTTGGCCTTCGCCGCCGCCTCAAGCGCGACGATCCTTGCCTCGAGCGCCTGATTATGATCGCGCGCGGCGGCGGCCATCGCTTTCACTGCCTCGAACTCGTCGCGCGAGACGAAGTCGGCGCCGCCGATGAACTCGCGCATCTTCTCGCGCATCGAGCCTTCGGCTTCCCGGCCCATCCCGGCGAGCGTTCCCGCCGCGCCGTTCATGATCTTGACGAAATCTTCGAACAGGCGGTTTTCGGACTGCATTTTCAGGCTCCCGTGAGACCGAGCGGATGGGAGTCCGCGCCGGGGTTGAGGCGGCCGGTCTCGTGGTTGAGCACCGTCGCCAGGCATAGCCAAGCCAGATAGGGAAGCAGGAGCGCCGCCGCCAGTGGGCGGATGCGCCAGAAGCTGACGATCGTGGCGGTGACCAGCGCGCTGGTGACGAGGATCACGACCAGCGCGAGATCGATGCGGTGCGCGCCAAAGAAAATCGGCGACCAGGCGAAGTTGAGGACCAACTGCGCGCCGAACAGGAACAGGCCGCGCGACCGCTCTGCCGACGACGGAGCATCGAGCACGACCGCGAGCGCAATGCCCATCATCGTGTAAAGCGTGGTCCAGACGGCGCCGAACGCCCAGCCGGGTGGCTGGAAGCTTGGCTTGGCGAGATCGGCGTACCAGCCATTAGCAAAGCCGCTATTCGAGACGATCCCCATGAGAAAGCCGACGATCACGATCGCGGGGACGGTAATCAGCGCCTTTTTCCAGATGCCGCGGTCGGTTTGAGTGTCATTAGCCATTGTCGCCCCCCTTGGTCGCGCCGAGCAAGAACTCGACATTGCCTTCCGGCCCGGTGATCGGGCTTTGGATAACCCCGTCAACGTTCCACCCTTGCGATCCGACCCACGATGCCGCGTCATCGCATACACGTTGGTGGATAAGCGGGTCGCGCACCACCCCGCCCTTGCCGACCTCGCCGCGTCCCGCCTCGAACTGCGGCTTGACGAGTGCGAGAAGGTGCGCCCCGGGCCGGGCGAGCTCAATCGCTGGACCGAGCACCTTGGCGAGGCCGATGAAGCTTGCATCGCACACGACGATGTCGATTGGCCCGGGGATGAGGGTGCGGGTCAGCGTCTTTGCATTGGTCTGTTCGTGGACGATGACGCGATCGTCTTGCCTGAGCTTCCACGCGAGCTGGTTGGTGCCGACGTCGACCGCGTAAACCTTCGCCGCGCCGCGGTTCAGCAGGACATCGGTGAAGCCGCCGGTCGACGAACCGACGTCGAGCGCGATCGCGCCGCTGACGTCAAAACCGAAATGAGTGAGGCCGTGGTCGAGCTTGATCCCGCCGCGCGATACCCACGGATGGTCGCGGCCCTTGACCGTCAGCGGCGCGTCGTCGGCGAGGAGGTCACCGGCCTTGGCGACGCGGCGGTCGGCGGCGAACACCTTGCCGGCGAGGATCAGCGCCTGCGCGCGGGTGCGACTTTCGGCGAGGCCCTGGGCCACGAGCAACTGGTCGGCACGAATCTTCATCGTCGCGTTGTGATAGCCGGGCTTTGACGCAAATGGCAGGTAGAGCCTGATCGTTTGGTTAGCGGGCCCAGGACAGGTCGCGCTCGAGCCGTCCCATCAGTGCGCGCGCCGGACTCGGGGCGGGCTCGTCGCCGAGCTGGTTCTCGTCGAGCCGCTTCACCCGCGCGTAGAGCTCCGTGCTCGAGGTGATGAGGCGCTGCGCCGAGCGGGGCAGCAGCGCGACAATACTCTCGTCGCTGTCGTTGGCGTGACCGAGCCGACGCTCGGGCCGGCGACCATCGCGGCCAGGGATTTCGCCGCTCTCGACCGCGCGCTGGGTCAGCAGCCAGGCGACGATGTGCATGATCCGCGTCGTCACCTTGAGCGATTCGCAGGCAAAGCCGACGCGCGCGAACGGGTCGAGGGTCAGACGGTCGTCGCGTCCGGCGTCGTCAAAATAGGCGCGCGCCTCATCCGCGAGGAGCATTGCCTCGGTGTAGAGCGAGTCGATCAGCCGCGGGGCGATCCGCACGCCGGTGTTGGGGTCGAGATCGTCCATGTGAAACACTCTGCCATGACTTGTGTCATTGGAAAACGCCCGCGTTTGGCAAATGTCGAGTGCGGACGTGAAAATGTACCGCTTCGGGACGATTCGGCGCGAAGTTCCGGTCAGGCGAGGATATCGGGGGTCATCTGGTCCTGCAGCAGGGCGATTTCGTCCTTCAAACCCAGCTTGCGTTTCTTCATCCGAGCCAGTTCGAGCTGGTCGCAATTTCCCGCGCCGCGCATCGCGTCGATGTCGGCGTCGAGCCGGCGATGCTCGGCCTTGAGCATGGCGAGGACTTCGGCGGGATCATCATCGTTCATGGACGACCGCCTTATAGCCTGATCGGCGCAGCGTCACGATGAGATGCTACGGGCAGCGCTAGCGCTGGACCGAGTCGAATCATGCGAGACAGGGCCTCCGAAAAGTGATTTACTGGCAGTCCTCATCGACCATCGGAAAGGACAATCACCAATGGACAGAGCCCATGTCGAAGCCCTCGGCAGCAAGCATGCCGCGCTCCAGGCGCGGATCGACGATGAAGAGCACCGCCCCCACCCCGATGAAACAATCCTCGCTAAGCTCAAGAAAGCCAAGCTGAAGGTCAAGGACGTGATGCTGGGCCACTGACGCCCACAAATCCCGACAGTTAGCGATGACACCAGCCGCGATTCAGTCGTCGCGGCTGACGCGCTCGACCCGCTCGTGTTTTTCCTGGCATTCGAGGGTCATCGTAGCGATCGGCCGAGCTTCGAGCCGAGCGAGGCTGATCGCTTCACCAGTCACTTCGCAATAGCCGTATTCGTCGTCGTAAAGCCGGCGAACGGCGCTATCGATCTTGCCGATCAGCTTGCGCTGGCGGTCGCGGGTGCGCAGCTCGATCGACCAGTCGGTCTCGCTTGACGCGCGGTCAGCAAGGTCGGGTTCACGCAGCGAATCGACCTGTAGCTGGACCATGGTGGCTCGTGATTCCTCGACGATCGTCTCTTTCCAGTCGCGCAATTTGCGCAGGAAATAGGCCTTTTGCCGGGGGTTCATGAAGTCTTCGGAGTCGGACGGGCGATAACTGTCCCGCAAGTTGAGCGTGTCGAAACGATCCGGTTCTGAACCGTAGAGGTCAACCAGTGCGGTCGCCATAAATCCCTCCCCACTCTAAACGCCAACCGCCGAACACGCCGGACGGCCCGACAAGCCGGAAGTAATTTGACAGGCATTTCCGGGACTTGTCCCAGAATACATGCAAGCCCCGACGCGGCCTATAATTAAGCCCGCGAGGCTTAACAAGGACTGACCGTATGGGTTCGCGCGAACATCTGTGGATAATTTTTCTATGTTGCCGAT
>JBKJMA010000208.1:0-6925 GCA_046596505.1 Sphingomicrobium sp. | reverse complement strand
TAAGGCCGGCCGCGCGCATATTCTGGGCGAGATGGCCAAGGCGCTCGACCACACGCGCGAAGAATTGTCGGCGCATGCGCCGCGGATCGAAACGATGTCGATCCCCAAGGACAAGATCCGCGAGATCATCGGCACCGGCGGCAAGGTCATCCGCGAGATCGTCGCGACGACCGGCGCCAAGGTCGACATTGACGACGAGGGCGTGATCAAGATCTCGTCGAGTGACGTCGCCCAGATCGAGGCCGCCCGCGCGTGGATCCACGGCATCGTCGCCGAGCCCGAGATCGGCACGATCTACAACGGCAAGGTCGCCAACATCGTCGATTTCGGCGCGTTCGTGACCTTCATGCCGGGCAAGGACGGGCTCGTCCACGTGTCCGAAATCCGCAACGACCGGGTCGAGAATGTCCGCGACGTGCTGAGCGAAGGTCAAGACGTCAAGGTCAAGCTGCTCGAGGTCGATCAGCGCGGCAAGGTCCGCCTGTCGATGCGCGTCGTCGACCAAGAAACCGGTGCCGAGCTGGAAGACACGCGCCCCCCGCGTGAAGCGCGTGAGGGCGGCGATCGTCCCCGTGGCGGCGACCGTGATCGCGGCCCGCGCCGTGATGGCGGCGGCGGTCGTGGCGGCGAAGGTCGTGGTCCGGGCGGCGGCGGCGGCGATCGCGGCCCGCGCCGTGACGGCGGCGACCGTGGTCCGCGCCGCGAAGGTGGCGACCGTGGCCCGCGCCGCGAAACCAGTGACCGTAGCGACAGCGGCCCCGCCCCCGAGTTCGCCCCGGCGTTCCTGACGGGCGGCAACGACGAGTAAGCGATCGGCCCAGCGCCGAAGCAACGAAAGGCCCCGCAGTAATGCGGGGCCTTTTTCGTTCGAGCTAAAGGCGCGTCGGCGATCATGCGCTTTTCAGCTGCGACGGGCGAACCAGATCGTGTGAGTTGGGCCCTTGCCATTGTCGCGTGCCCGGACGCGGACTTCTTCGGTGGTGAAGCCAGCCTGGGTCAGGCGGCGGGTGAAGGCCGGGTCGGGGGCGGCGGACCAGATGGCGAGGATCCCGCCGGACTTGAGTGCGACCTTGGCACTGGCGAGGCCGCGCGCGGTGTAGAGGCCATTGTTGGCCTGGCGGGTCAGGCCGTCGGGGCCGTTATCGACGTCGAGCAGGATGGCGTCGTAATCGGCTGAGGCGGTTTCGATGGCAGCGCCCACGTCGCCGAGAACAACTTCAACCCGTGGATCGTCGAGACAGCCGTCGGCCAATGCCGCCATCGGCCCGCGCGCCCACGCGATGATCTTTGGCACTAGTTCGGCCACGACGATGGTCGCGTCTGCCCCCAACTTCGCCAGCACCGCGCGCAGGGTGAAGCCCATGCCGTAGCCGCCGACCAGCAGCCGGGGGGCGGGGCGTGACCCGAGGTGCTCGCAGGTCATGGTGCCCAGCGCCGCTTCCGAACCGCTCATCCGGCTGCTCATCAATTCGTTGCGCTCGAGCGTGATCATGTAATCATTGCCGCGCCGGTAAAGCTTGAGCGGCAGGCCGCCGGGAACCTCGGCGGTATCGATCAGCTCCCGCGGGATCACCGCCTACGCGTCTTCCGCGCGGCATAGCGGGCATCGCGCGCGGCCTTGAGCTCGGCCTCGGTCGGCGGGGCGACTTCCGATTCCTTGCGGGCAAGCTCGGCTGCGGCCTTGGCTTCCGCCCGCGCGACCTTGGCGGCTTCGGCGGCGGCCAGCTTGGCGGCGCGCTTTTCGGCGGCGGCGGCTTCGCGCGCGGCCAGTGCCTCCTGGCGCGCGGCGATTGTCGCGGCGTCCGGGGCGGGCTTGGCGCGCAACTGGTCGAGCGCGCGCTGCTTCGCCTCGCGGGCCAGCGCGGCGCGTTCGGTGAAGTCGGGGGTCTTGTAGGCTGCCATGATGATGTAATCCGCTGGTGTTGGGGCAATCGTGACGACCGCCAATATGCCCCCCTTAGCCGCAACGAAGCGCGGACCCAAAGGAACCGATAGTTTCGGGCTAATTCGCCCTTAGTCCGTCTTCGGAAACATCCTTGGCTCGGTCGGCACGAAGCGGATCACGTCGCCAATCTTGACCGGCGCGTCGAGCGGCAGGTCGAGTTCGACCGGGCGGTCGATACCGTCAACCTCGGCCTCGACCCGCAGCGTGCCGGCGCGCGGCAGGATGAGCGTCACGCGGCCCTCGAGTGCGCCATCGGGGTTTTCCGTCAACCGAACCTCATGTGGGCGGAACCAGAGGTTGGCGGGGCCATCGCTGGCGCCATCGAGCACGACCGCGAGCGGCCGGCCGGCGAAGCTGCCACGTTCAGCGACGACCTCGACCGGCAGGCGATTGCTGTCGCCGACGAAGTCATAAACGAACGCGTTTTCCGGACGGTCGTAGATCGTGCGCGGGCGGGCAACCTGCTCGATCCGGCCATAGTCCATGACGACCACGCGGTCGGCGAGTTCGAGCGCCTCCTCCTGGTCGTGGGTGACGAACACCGACGTCACCCCCATGCTGTCGTGCAAAGTGCGGAGCCAGCGGCGGAGGTCCTTGCGAACCTTCGCGTCGAGCGCGCCGAACGGTTCGTCGAGCAGCAGCAGGCGCGGTTCGACGGCGAGCGCGCGGGCGAGCGCGATGCGCTGGCGCTGGCCGCCCGAGAGCTGCGCTGGATAGCGATCACCGCGGCCGCCAAGCTGGACGAGGTCGAGCAATTCCTCGACCCGGCGCTTGATCTCGGCAGTTGGCGGCCGGTCGCGGCGTTTGCGCACGTTGAGCCCGAACGCGACATTCTCGGCGACGGTCATGTGCTTGAACAAGGCGTAATGCTGGAATACGAAGCCGACGCGGCGTGCGGCGGCCTTGAGGTCGGTGACGTCCTCTTCGCCGAAGAACACACGACCCTCGTCGGGGAATTCCAGCCCGGCGATGATCCTCAGCAGCGTGGTCTTGCCCGATCCTGACGGGCCGAGCAGGGCGAGGAACTCGCCGTCGCGCGCTTCGAGGCTGACATCGTGAAGCGCAGCGTAGGTACCGAACCGCTTGCTGATGTTCTTGAGGATGATGCTCAATGCCCCGCTCCCGCCGAGGCATGGCCGTAGCGCCATTCGAGCAAGCTCTTGAGGGCCAGCGTCACGAGCGCAAGCAGGGCGAGAAGCGCGGCAACGGCAAAGGCGGCGACATAATCATACTCGTTATAGAGGATCTCGACATGGAGCGGCATGGTGTTGGTCTGGCCGCGGATGTGGCCCGAGACAACCGACACCGCACCGAATTCACCCATCGCGCGGGCGTTGCACAGAAGGACGCCGTAAAGCAGCCCCCAGCGGATGTTCGGCAAAGTGACGCGGAAGAAGGTCTGGAACCCCGTCGCGCCGAGCGACAGCGCGGCTTCCTCGTCTTCGCGTCCCTGCCCCTGCATCAGCGGAATGAGCTCGCGCGCGACGAACGGGAAGGTAACGAACATTGTCGCGAGCACGATTCCGGGGACGGCGAAGATGATCTGGACGTCATGCTCGGCGAGCCACGGGCCGAACCAGCCCTGCGCGCCGAACAGCAGGACATAGATCAGCCCCGACACGACCGGCGAGACCGACAGCGGTAGGTCGATGAGGCTGGTCAGCAGGCTCTTGCCGGGAAAGTCGAACTTGGTGATCGCCCAGCTCGCGGCGAGGCCGAAGATGACGTTGGCGGGCACCGCGATTACCGCGACGAGCAGGGTTAGCCGCATCGCGGCAAGCGCATCGGGCTGGCGGATCGCGTCGAGGAAGGCGGGCACCCCATGATCGAGCGCCTGGCTAAAGACGGTGATGAGCGGCAGCGCCAGCATCAGCGCGAGGAACGCCAAGGCTATCGTGATGAGGACGGTGCGCCCGCCCCGGCCCTCGCCGATCGCGATCCTCATTCGCCGCGCCCGCCGCGCTTGGCATTCCACGCCTGGTAGAGATTGAGCAGGACGAGCAGTGCAAACGAGGCCAGCAGCAACACGACCGCGATCGCGCTGGCCCCGTCATAATCATATTGCTCGAGCTGGGTGACGATCAGCAGCGGCGCGATTTCGGTGCGGTAGGGCATGTTGCCGGCGATGAAGATGACCGAGCCATATTCACCAACACCCCTCGCGAAGGCCATCGCGAAGCCGGTCAGCAGGGCTGGAAAGATTGCCGGGAAGATCACCCGGTTGAAGGTCTGGATACGGGTCGCGCCGAGGGTCGTCGCTACTTCCTCGACGTCATTGCCGAGGTCGGCCAGCACCGGCTCGATCGAGCGCACGACAAACGGCATGCCAACGAAGGTCAAGGCAACGGTGATGCCGATCCAGGTGAAGGCGACCTTGATCCCGAGCGGGGCGAGCAGCGAGCCGATCCAGCCATTCTCCGCGTAGAGGGTGGTCAGCGCGATACCGGCGACAGCGGTCGGCAGCGCGAAGGGGAGATCGACCATCGCGCTGACCAGCCGACGCCCCGGGAAGGAGTAGCGCACCAGCACCCAGGCGACGAGCGTCCCGAAAAAGGCGTTGATCAGCGCCGCGAGCAGCGCCGTGCCGAAGCTCACCTTGTAAGCCGCGATCGCGCGCGCATTTAACGCCGAGGCGACGAAATCGGCCGGGCCCATTTGCGCTGCCTTCAGCGCCAGCGCGGCCAGCGGCAGGAAGACGATCAGCGACAGCCAGGCGACGGTCACCCCGAGGCTGAGCCCGAAGCCAGGAATAATCGAGCGGCGCACGCGTGGCCTCTTGAGACGGGACAGGTGGGGCAAATGCGGCACGAAACCGGACCCGGACGCGTCGCCCAACTGAGGCTGTTCCGATGCTGGCCCGGAAGCCGAAAGGGCAACGCTCGCGATCACTGGCCGCGCTTCGCCATGATCTTGTCGAACAGCCCGTCGTCGGCGAAATAACGTTTCTGTGCTGTCGCCCAGCCGCCAAAGTCGCCAATCGTCGCCAGCCTGACCTGCGGGAAGTCGGCGGCGTGGCGCGCAGCCACGGCGGCATCGCGCGGACGGTAGTGGTTCTTGGCGATCATTTCCTGCGCGGCCGGGGTGTAGAGGAATTTGAGAAAGGCGGTGGCGACGTCGAACGTGCCATGTTTCTTCGCATTCGCGTCGATCACTGCCACCGGCGGCTCGGCGAGGACAGAGACCGAGGGCATAATCATCTCGACCTTTTCGGCGCCGAGCTTGTCACGCGCCAGCATCGCCTCATTTTCCCAGCCGATCAGCACGTCGCCGATGCCGCGCTCGACGAAGGTCGTGGTCGCGCCGCGCGCGCCGCTGTCGAGCACCGGCACGTGGGAGAAGAGGTCGCCGAGATAGGCTTCTGCCTTGGCGTCGGATCCGAGCGTTGCCCGGCCCCACGCGAGTGCGGCGAGCACGTTCCAGCGCGCGCCACCCGACGATTTGGGATTGGGGGTGATGACCTCGACGCCCGGCTTCACCAGGTCGCCCCAGTCGCGGATGCCCTTGGGATTGCCCTTGCGCACGAGGAATACGATGGTCGAGGTGTAGGGTGCGCTATTGTCGGGCAGCCGCGCCTGCCAGCCAGCGGGAAGCTTGCCCGATTTCGCCGCGATCGCATCGATATCGCCAGCCAGCGCCAGCGTCACGACATCGGCACCAAGCCCGTCGATCACCGCACGCGATTGCTTGCCCGACCCGCCGTGGCTCATCTCGAACGTGACGTCCTGGCCGTGATCTCTCTTCCACGAAGCGGCGAAGGCGGCGTTGATGTCCTTGTACAACTCGCGCGTCGGATCATAGCTGACGTTGAGCAGCTTGACCGAGCCGTCAGCGCCGCCAACGCTGCCGCCGCAGCCGGTTACCATCAATGCCGCAGCCAAAACCGCGCTCCACCACCTGGTCACCCTTAAATGCCCTTTTCCCTGGCCTCGAACGAACGATTCGTATGGCCCCAAGCGTCACAGCGGTATCCATGCTGCAACCGCTAACTTTGGCAAGAGCCGAGCTTATAAGAGCAGACAAGCAGCCGCAACGCGTCGCCGGATTGAAAGAATCTTGCCAAGAACCGTCGTTTTCGAGGCGATTGCGGCGCTATCTTTCCGCGCTATCGCGGATTAGCCCTCTCCGCCTTCGCCCGCACTCGATAGGCGTGGAGCAGCGGCTCAGTATAGCCATTCGGTTGGTTGACCCCCTCGAACACCAGCGCGCGGGCCGCCTGCAAGGCGAGGCTGGTTGCCGCGTTCCCGACCATCGGGCGGTAAAGCGGGTCGCCCTCGTTTTGCGCATCGACCTTGGCTGCCATCCGCTCGAACGCCGCATTGGCCTCGTCGAGGGTGGCGATCCCGTGGAGCAGCCAATTGGCCATGTGCTGCGACGAAATGCGCAGCGTCGCGCGATCCTCCATCAGGCCGATGTCGTGGATGTCGGGCACCTTGGAGCAGCCAACCCCCTGGTCGATCCAGCGGACGACATAGCCGAGGATCCCCTGGGCATTATTGTCGAGCTCCTCGCGCACCTCGTCCGGCGCCCAGTTGCGCCCGAGCGCGACCGGCACGTCGAGCAGCGCGTCGAGCGGCGCGACCGCCTCGGCCCGGCGCTCCGCCTGGCGCGCGAACACGTCGACCCGGTGATAGTGCGTCGCGTGGAGCGTCGCCGCGGTCGGGCTCGGCACCCAGGCGGTGTTGGCGCCGGTCAGCGGGTGGGCAACCTTCTGCTCGAGCATGTCGGCCATGCGGTCGGGCGCGGCCCACATCCCCTTGCCGATCTGCGCCTTGCCCGACAGGCCGCAGGCGAGCCCGATCTGGACGTTGCGGTCCTCATAGGCCTTGATCCACGCGGAACCCTTCATCTCGCCCTTGCGGATCATCGGACCGGCCCGCATCGACGTGTGCATCTCGTCGCCAGTGCGATCGAGGAAACCGGTGTTGATGAAGACGATGCGATCCTTCACCGCGGCGATGCAGGCGGCGAGGTTGGCCGAGG
>JBKJMA010000230.1:0-10730 GCA_046596505.1 Sphingomicrobium sp. | reverse complement strand
GCCGGAAATGTCGCCACCGCCGATGCGGCCAAGGCGCTCGCCGACGCTGGCGCCGACGCGATTAAGGTCGGCATTGGTCCAGGCTCGATCTGCACCACGCGGATCGTCGCCGGGGTCGGGGTGCCGCAATTGAGCGCGATCATGGCCGCCGCCAGCGCCGCAGCGAAGATGGGCGTTCCGGTCATCGCCGACGGCGGCATCCGCACCTCTGGCGACGTCGCCAAGGCGCTCGCCGCCGGGGCCTCGACCGCGATGATCGGCTCGCTGTTCGCCGGCACCGAGGAGGCGCCGGGCGACACCTTCCTCTACCAGGGGCGGGCGTATAAATCGTACCGCGGCATGGGCAGTGTCGGAGCAATGGCGCGCGGTTCGGCCGATCGCTATTTCCAGCAGGACATCAAGGACCAGTTGAAGCTGGTGCCCGAGGGCATTGAGGGCCAGGTGCCCTACAAGGGCCCGGTGCGCGACATCGTCCACCAGCTCGTCGGTGGAGTGAAAGCGGCGATGGGCTACACCGGCTCGGCGACGATCGCCGACCTCCAGCAACGCGCGCAATTCGTCCGCATCACCAACGCGGGCCTGAGCGAAAGCCACGTCCACGACGTCTCGATCACGAGGGAAGCTCCCAATTACCCAACGCGTTGAGCCTTCACTCCCTCCCGCTCCAGCGCGAGGGGAGGGGGGCAGATGACGCCCTCCGCACGCGTTCAGGCGGCGATCGAGATCCTCGACCAGGTGGTCGCCTCCGCGCGCGACGATGGGCCACCTGCCGACGCGATCGTCACGGCCTATTTCAAGACTCGTCGCTACGCCGGATCGAAGGACCGTCGCGCCGTGCGCGAACTCGTGTTCCGCGCGATCCGCCGCTCGGCCGAGATTGCCGACAGCGGCCGATCGGCGATGCTCGGGCTTTCGGCGGACGATCGCGAAATCCTCGACAGCTTCACCGGCCCGCCGCACGGCCCCGACCCGGTCGTCAAGGGCGAGAAGCGGACGCGCGCAAGCCTCATCCCGCAATGGGTCGAGACCGAGCTGTCGCCGCTGGTTGTGCCCGCTGAATGGGCCGCGCTAGTCCAGCGAGCCCCGCTCGACATCCGCGTCAACACCGCCCGCACGACCCGCGAGGCGATGCTCGAGGCGTTCCCCGGCGCGACCCTTACGCCGCTCAGCCCGTGGGGGCTGCGCCTCCCCGCCGATACCCGCGTCGACCAGCATCCGGCGTTCGCCGAGGGCTTGGTCGAAGTGCAGGACGAGGGCAGCCAGCTGATCGCGCTCGCCTGCGGGGCGAAACCCGGGATGCGGATCGTCGACCTGTGCGCCGGCGCCGGCGGCAAGGCGCTCGCGCTCGCCGCCGCGACCGCCAACGCCGCCGAGATCGTCGCCTGCGACACCAATCGCCAGCGCCTCTCGCGCCTCTCCCCGCGTGCTGACCGCGCCGGCGCGACCATCACCACCCGCCTGCTCGACGCCCCGCGCGAGGCCGAGGCGCTGGTCGCCCTGCAAGGCAGCGCCGACCTCGTCCTGGTCGATGCGCCCTGCTCGGGCAGCGGCACCTGGCGGCGCAGTCCGGAGGGCCGCTGGCGCCTCACGCCCGACCGCCTCGACCGCGTCGTCGCGCTCCAGGCGCGGGTGCTCGATCTCGCCGCGCCGCTGGTCAAGTCGGGCGGCGCGCTGGTTTACGCGGCCTGCTCGCTGCTGTCGCGCGAGGGAGCGGACCAGATTGGCGCTTTCTTAGGCCGCCATTCAGGATGGACCGTGCAGGATCCGCTCGGTGATGTCGGGAATGGCCTGGGTCGGAGCGAAGGGGTCGGGCGGCTGCTTACTCCTGCGCATGACGAGACCGATGGATTTTTCGTCGCGCGCCTCATCCGCTCATGCTAATTGAGGTCACGACGTGGTGGAGACTGTAATGCTCAAGCGTTTGATCCTGTTGGGAATGACCCTCGGTACAGTGGCGGCGGTTCCGCTCAGCGCTCAGAAGCCCGACAGCCAGATCGCGCCCTTGTCGCTGTCGCTGCAGAAGGAAGGCGAGGCGCTCCTCGGCGCCGGGAGCTTCATCGCCGCGCAGGATGCGCTCGAAACCGCGCTTGCGGTCGACCCGCGCAACCGCGAGGCGTTCGTCGATCTTTCCCGAGTCGCGATTCGCCAGAAACTGTTCGGCAAGGCGATCCGTTTTTCGAACAAGGCGCTCGCGCTCGAGCCCAACGACCGCGACGCGCTTGCCGTTCAAGGGGTCGCGATGGTCGAGGCCGGCGCCTCTGCCCGCGCCCAGCAGAACCTCGCCAAGCTTCAGAACTTGTGCGTGAAGGGCTGTCCGCAATTGTCGGAACTCGGTGCCGCGATTACGCGCGGACCAAGCCCGACCACGCCGAAACCCGCTCCGAAGAAGTAAGCTTGGCCGCTAGCCAAGCCGCCGAGCGACCGCGACAAACTCATTGACGCTGATAACCTCGGCGCGCTGGGCGCTGTCGATCCCGAGCTCGTCGAGCGCTTCAAGTGCTCCCGGGACCGACTTCAGGCTCTGCCGGAGCATCTTTCGCCGCTGACCGAAGGCGGCCGCCGTCACCCGTTCCAGTACCGCGAGTTCGACCCCTTCCGGCGCTTCCTTGGGGACCAGATGGACCACCGCCGACGCGACCTTGGGCGCCGGCGTGAAGGCCGAGCGATGGACCGCCAGCGCGATCCGCGCCTCGCAGCGCCACTGCGCCGCGACCGACAGCCGGCCATAATGCTCGCTTCCCGCCGCCGCGACGATTCGCTCGGCGACCTCGCGCTGGAACATCAGCGTCAGGCTTGCCCACCACGGCGGCCAAGTCCCGCCGAGCCACCGCAGCAGCAGCGCCGTGCCGACATTGTACGGCAAGTTGGCGACGATGTGCGCGGCCCCAGGATTTTCGGCGCCGAACACGGAGCGCTCGTCGATCTCGAGCGCATCGCCCTCGATCACTCGCAGCCGATCGGGGAAGGCGGCCTCGAGCTCCGCCAGCGCGGGCAGGCAGCGCCGGTCGCGCTCGACCGCGATCACGTTCGCTCCGGCCTCAAGCAATGCGTGGGTCAGTCCGCCCGGTCCCGGACCGACTTCATAGACATTCGCCCCGTCGAGCTCCCCCGGGATCGCCGCGATTCGCGCCAGCAACTGCCGGTCGAGGATGAAATTTTGCCCAAGCGCTTTGCTCGCCGACAGGCCGTGGCGAGCGATGACCGCGCGAAGCGGCTCGGCCTCGCTCACGCGCAGGAAGCGCGATACGCCGCCGCGCTCGCCGCGACCCGGATCGCTGCCGCCATTGCGCGCGGATCGGCGCGGTCCTGACCGGCGATGTCGAACGCGGTGCCATGATCGGGCGCGGTGCGAACGATCGGCAGGCCGAGGGTGATGTTCACTCCCTCCTCGAAATGGAGCGTTTTCAGCGGGATCAGCGCCTGGTCGTGATACATGCACAAGGCCGCATCATACTGAGCACGGGCGCTGGCATGGAACATCGCGTCGGCTGAATGCGGCCCTGTCACGTGCCATCCCTCGGCGCGCAGCGCGGCGATCGCCGGCTCGATAATGTCGATCTCCTCGCTTCCCAACGCCCCGCCCTCTCCGGCGTGCGGATTGAACGCCGCCACCGCAAGTCGCGGCTGGACGATCCCGAAATTGCGTTGCAATCCACGCAGCGCCGCCCGACCGCGCGCCTCGATCAATCCCTGCGTCAGTAATCCCTGCACTTGGCCGAGCGCGACATGCGTCGTCACCGGCACCGTCCTCAGGCTCGGCCCGGCAAGCATCATTGCAACATTGCTGGCCGACACGCCGCACCGTTCGGCGACGAATTCGGTTTGCCCCGGATGGGTGAAGCCGATGTTGTAAAGCTGCTCCTTGCTCACTGGCCCGGTGACCACCGCGCTCGCGGTTCCCGACCGGGCGAGGCCGACCGCCATTTCGAGCGCATCGAGCGCGGCATGAGCCCCCGCCACGCTCGGCTGGCCGGGAATATCCGCCCCGGTCGCCGGCACCACGATCAGCGGCAGTCCCACATCGAACGCGGCATCGGCGTCGCGCGGGTCGTCGACCGTCGCGATCGGCCCGTCCCACACCGCCGACAGCGCGCGCAGATCACCGATTGCGACGAACGGCGGCAAGCCGAACGCGCCTCGATGATCCCAGCATTTGGCGACAATTTCCGGCCCGATTCCCGCCGGATCACCCAGCGAGATCGCGATCGGCGGCGTCGAATTGCTCGCCAATGGTTTAGCGGAAATCGATCACGGCGTCGCGCCGCAGGTCGCGCAGGTATCGCCGCGCTCGCAGATTCACGCGCGCCTCGTTGAGCTGCGAATAAACCTGGTCGAAGGTCGGCGCGGTCGGATCGACCTCGTCGCGGCCGCAGATCACCAGCGTCCGAACGCCTTCGTCGATCGATCCGAACGGCCGCGTTGCCTGGCCGACCTGCATCGGCAGCATCATCTCCTGCAGCGCCGCCGGCAGGTCGCGCAACTTGACCCCGTCGGACTGAACCACTTCGCCCTTGAAGTCGGCGGCAAGCTTGTCGGCTCCGCCGCACCCGCCGATGCTGGTCACCGCCGCGGCGAACTTCTGCACGGTCGGCTCGGCCTGCTCGCGGGTGATCCCCTTGGGAAAGGAGATCGACACCTGCTTGAGGTTGAGCACTGCGTTGCGCGCATCGGCGGTGAGGATCTTGCGCGTGTCCTGGAGGGCAATGATCGACACACCACCGGGGACCGGGATCGGATCGGACACGCTGCCCGGCTTCAAGGTCCGAACCGCTGCCGCGATTGGCGCGGGAAGCTGCTCGGGCCGCACCCAGCCCAGGTCACCGCCAACCGCCGAAGTCGACGCTTCGCTGTACTGGCGGGCGTAGCCGACGAACGACCCGCCCTGCTTTAGCGCAGCGAGGATCTTGGCGGCGTTCTCGGCGACCTGCGCCTCGTTGCCCGGGGTCGCGGCAAGGTAGATCTCACCGACGCGATACTCCTCGGTGCCCTTCGACGCGTTCATCTTTTCAATTACCGCCTTGACCTCGTCGTCACCGACGCTGACGCCGTTTTCGACCTTGGCGCGCTGAAGACGCTGCCATGCGATCTCGCCCTCGATCTGGCGGCGGATCGAGCGAATCGACGAGCCGTTGCCCTTGAGATAGTCGGCCATCTGCTCGGGCGTCTGCTTTACGTTGCCGGCAACGCGCGCAACCGTCTTATCGATGTCGGCTGAGGAGACCTTGATGTCCTCGCCCTTCGCCGCCTGGATCTGCAGCGTCTCGTCGATCAGGTTGCGCAGCACCTGCTGTCGCAGCGTCTGCATCTGGTCGGCGGGGATCTTGCCGCCGTTGGCGATCGCCAGCAGCGCGAGCCGCTGGTCGATGTCGGTCTGGGTGATCACCGTCCCGTTGACGATCGCGGTCGCACGAACCTCGGTCGGCAGGGTCGTGCCGAACAGTTCGGGGTTCGACGGCAGGCGCAGCCCGGTCGTGCTGTTAATCGGGGCCGCCGCCGGGGCGGTGTCGTCGGATGCATCCTGTGCCAGCGCGACGCTTGCCAGCGCGACCGCCGCGCTTGCCGCCAGTTTGACTGTCCAGCTCATCGTCTTGCTTGATGCCACGCTCGAAATATCCTTGTTGTACAACCGTCTGGAGGAAGCCCTTCGCGCCACCCCGCTTAACCCAGCCTTAGCGGCCAAGGTTCTTGAGAGCGAAATGGAGTGCGAAAGTGCTGCCTTTGCGGAACGTCCCGATGCGCTCATAGTCGCGTCGCCACTGGACGCCAAATGTCAGGCAATCGTCTTCATAATCAATCCCCAGCCGATGGCGGACCGGCTCAAAGCCGCTGGCCAGCGATAGAGGATCTTCGGTCTTGTTAGTGAGGTCGATCACGGTCGCCCCGAACAGCGACCAATAACGGCGGAACTTGACCCGCCCGGCAAACCTCACCTCTTCCTTGTCGCGCAGATCCTCGATCGCCGGATCGATGTTGCGGTTGAGGCGGAGATAGCCGATTTGAAGATAGGTCTGCTCGCTGCCGAACGTCAGGTCGACCTCGTTGCGGCGGATCGCAAAATTGCTTTTGTCGATGCGAAAGCGATGCGAGATGTCGACCAGTCGGCCATAGCGGATACGGGTTCGCCCGACGATGTCGGAAAAGCGGTCGGTCAGCCCGGTGCCGATCGGGAAGATCGTCGGGCTGCGTCTCAGGCGATAACTTTGGCCGATGACAGTGTTGACCGAAAAGCGCGGCCGCTCGAGGGTGTATTCGGCGCCATAGGTCACGCGTGAGCCATCCTCCCATCGGTCGTAGCCCGAAAAGCGGTTGATCGCGAACAGGTTCGAATCCTCGAGGTCGATCGAGCGGCTATCCTCGTTGGGAATTGCGATGTTCGGCGTTGGCGGGGTCAACACGACCTGGAACCGGGGCACGATCATCTGCGTCCCCCCGAACGCCCGTCCAACCAACGGCCAGCGCGCATCGGCGACGAGCGCACCGATCGCGCGTGAATGCCAACCGTCGAGGCCGCGATAGGAGACGACGCTCGTCGATGCCGAATCGTCGGTGTGGTAAACGTCGCCGCGAGCGAGGGCGGTGAAGGTCAGCAGCTGGCCCATCGCGGTCAACTTTCGCATATCCCACCGCGCCTGAACGAACGCGCGCTGCGTATCTTGCCCATCGTTGCGCGTGATCGCCAGGCTGTTCGCCTGCAATTCGATCCGTCCGCCGAGGATCGGGTTGGCGAGCCGCAGCCGCGCGTCGATCGCCGGTAACGCAATCGGGATCGTCTTCTGCTTGTCGTCGACGCGCAGGCCCTGGAACGCCCAGGCGGCAATCGAGACATAGCTGTTGCGGTCGATCCGCTCGAGGTCGAGGAAGCTGCGCAGCCGATCGTCGCGGGTCAGGTCGTAGCGCCGCGTCACGGTCTTGTCGGTCGCGGCGCGAAGCGATCCCGTCAGGCTCCAATAGGGGTTGAACTGGGCGCGGCCATTGGCTTCAAAATAACCACGGAAGGCATTGCGGCCGATCGGTTGAAGGGTCGTCGCGCTGTCGACCCGGCTGTAGGACGTGAATGCGCGGACCTGGAACGCACCGATTTTGGTCAGCTGGCGATAGCGGCCTTCGATCGACGGCGTCGTACTCGAATAAAGATGCGGTGTAACGGTGAGGTCGCGGTCGGGCGCAAACTGCCAATGGTATGCCGCTGCGATTTCGAGGCCGTTCGAGTTCGAATAAGCGAGGTCGGGGATGAGCAAGCCGGTCTGACCCCCGCTCCCGGTTCTGATCGCGACGATGGGCAGGAGCGGCAAAGAGACACCCAGCACGTTCAACCGCCCACCGCTGAACTTGATATGTTTGCCGTCAGCGGACCGTTCGACCCGAGCCGCGGTGATGGTCCAGCTCGGCCGCTTTTGCCGCCCGCATTCGGTGGTAATCGGGCAGCCCGTGTAAATCGCATTGTCGAGGACCGTCGCGCCGTTGAGCCGCCTGCCTCGCTGCGCCGCCACCCGCCCGCCGGTGTCGAGCACCAGCAACAGATTGTCGATCGTCCCGTCTTTCAGGCTGTCGGTCAGGTCGACCTTGTCACCGACCAGCTTATTGCCCTGCGGGTCGAGCACGACGACGTTGCCGGACGCCTGCACCTGACCGGTCTTGCGGTCCCACACCACCCGATCGGCGGCGAGGTAATTGCCGTCGCGGGCGAGCCTTACCGATCCGCTGGCACTGACCACTTCGCTACCATTGTCATAGGACAGGCTGTCGGCGGCGAAGTCGAGTGACCCGGTATTCTCCACGATGAGCGGGCTTCCGTCCGCTGCCGGCGCGACCGTCGCCCCGTCCTGCGCGCGAGCCACGGCGGGAGCTGCGAGCAACAGCGGCAGCGCCGTCCAACAAAACTTCGATGCGCGCAACGCTGGCTCGTCCGGATGAGGGGTTCGTCTTCGCCTATTGCACCTCGCACCGAGGGCGGCAATCCGGAACGGACCGCGCCCGAGCGCGCTATCGCCTTTGCCTAAGCGTTCACCACGTCCTAAAGCGCGCCCAACTGTTATTCGTAGCCCAAGGACTTCCCATGCAGATCCGTTTCGCTTCCACCCGCCCCGCCGGCGATCATGCGCTCGTCGTCCCTGTCGCCGGTCCCGACCGGGCAGCGCTCGGCGCGTTCGGCAGCGGGCTTGACGCCGCGCTCCGCCGCCAGCGATTCGAGGGTGAGGCGGGCGCTGCGGCCGAGCATTTCCTCGCCGACGATCATAGCCGCCGCCTGCTCGTGATCGGCCTCGGCGCAAACGCCAAGCCGGCCGACGCCGCCGAGAAACTGGGTGGCAAGATCGTCGAACGGCTGCTGACCTCGGGCGAGACCAATGCGGTGCTCGACCTCACCGGGCTTGGCTTCGACGCCGACAGTGCCGCCCGCGTCGCGCTCGCCGCCGCGCTGCGCTCGTGGCGCCACGACCGCTACCGCACCAAGCTCAAGGACAAGCAGAAGCCGACCCTCGGATCGCTGACCATCGTCGGGGCCCCGGCCGAGGCCGAAGCCCGCTGGACCGCCCGTTACGCCCCGCTCGCCGCAGGCGTCGAGCTGACCCGCGAGCTCGTCGCCGAGCCGGCCAACATCATCTATCCCGAAAGCTTCGTCGCCCGTTGCCGCGCGTCGATGGAAGGGCTCGGGATCGAGTTCGAGGTGCTTGGCGAGAAGGACATGGCCGACCTCGGCATGGGCGCGCTGCTCGGCGTGTCGCAGGGCTCGGTCCGCGACGCGCAGCTGCTCGTCATGCGCTGGAACGGCGGCGAGCCCGGCGGCACTCCGGTGTGCTTCGTCGGCAAGGGCGTGACGTTCGACACCGGCGGCATCTCGATCAAGCCCGCCGCGGGCATGGAATCGATGAAGTGGGACATGGGCGGTGCCGGCGCAGTCGCGGGCGCGATGAAGGCGATCGCCGGGCGCAAGGCCAAGGCCAACGTCGTCGGCATCTGCGGGCTCGTCGAGAACATGCCCGACGGCAATGCCCAGCGCCCCGGTGACGTCGTCACCTCGATGAACGGCCAGACGATCGAGGTGATCAACACCGACGCCGAAGGCCGCCTCGTGCTGTGCGACGCGCTCACCTGGGCACAGGCCAATGTAAAGCCCGCCACGATCATCGACCTCGCAACGCTGACCGGGGCGATGGTCGTCGCGCTCGGCCACGAGATGGGCGGCATGTTCGCCAACGACGACACGCTCGCCGGGCAGCTCGATGCCGCGGGCAAGGCCTCGGGCGACAAATTGTGGCGCATGCCGCTGGGCGAGGCTTATGACCGGCTGATCGATTCGCCGATCGCCGACATCAAGAACGTCGGCCCGCGCGAAGCCGGCTCGATCACCGCCGCCCAGTTCCTCGCGCGCTTCATCGACGAGGGCGTGCGCTGGGCCCACCTCGACATCGCCGGGATGGCGTGGAGCGACAAGGCGAGCAGCACCTACGACAAGGGCGCGACCGGTTTCGGCGCACGATTGCTCGACCAATATGTCGCGGACGTGGTCGAGAAAGCCTGAACGAGCGGGGGCGGCGGGGCAGATGCAAGTCGATTTCTATCAGATCGCCCACACCACCCCCGACGCGGTCCTGGCCTCGATCGCGACCAGGCTTCTCGCGGAGAACCAGCGCCTCATCGCCATTTCCTCCGACGAAGCCCAGCTCGCCCGACTCGATCGCCAGCTGTGGAGCGACGGACCGACGTTCTTGCCCCACGGGGTCGCCGGGGGAGTCGACGATGCGCGCCAGCCGGTGCTGCTCTCGACCACCCCCGACGCCCCCAACCTCGCGCGCAACATCGCCATTGCCGACGGCGAGTGGCGCGAGGCGGCACTGAGCTTCGACCGCGCCTTCTTCCTGTTCGACGAAAGCCACCTCGAAGCGGCGCGGCTGGCGTGGAAGCTGCTTAGCGGCAGGGAAGGGGTCGAGCGCCGATACTGGGCGCAGGAAGACGGGCGCTGGACCCAAAAGGCCTGAGCGAAAGCCTGCTTTCGCGACTTCAAAAGCGTAGCTGCCTTGCCCTTTCCCGCCCCTCCCGCTAGGGGCGCGGCCAACCCATCACCCCCAGCACAGGAGCCCGTCCGGCCATGACGACCGAGCGCACCTTTTCGATTATCAAGCCCGATGCCACCCGCCGCAACCTGACCGGCGCGGTGACGAAAATGCTCGAGGAGGCCGGCCTGCGCGTCGTCGCTTCGAAGCGCATCCACCTGACCCGCGACCAGGCCGAAGACTTTTATGGCGTCCATCGCGAGCGCCCGTTCTTCAACGACCTGGTGTCCTTCATGATCTCCGGCCCGGTAGTCGTGCAGGTCCTCGAGGGCGACAATGCCGTGGCGAAGAACCGCGACGTGATGGGCGCGACCAATCCCGCCAACGCCGACGCCGGCACGATCCGCAAGGAACTGGCGGAATCGATCGAGGCCAATTCGGTCCACGGCTCCGACAGCCTGGAGAATGCCGCGACCGAAATCGCGTTCTTCTTCAAGCCCGAAGAGATCGTCGGTTAACCCGCTACTGGCGTTGCGAGAAGCGTAGCGACGAAGCAGTCCAGCGGCGCGTAGTCTGGATTGCTTCGTTGCGCTCGCAATGACGGATAACAAAGCGAGGCCGTCGGAGCGATGCGGAGTGGATGGCGAAAAGCTGGCATTTTCTGCCTTACTGATGGTCGTCGTTTGGACAGTGTGGACGCACTGGCGATTTTTTCGCGGTGAGACCTTCGCTGTAACC
>JBKJMA010000057.1:0-11852 GCA_046596505.1 Sphingomicrobium sp. | reverse complement strand
GCGGGCGTATGCGGACAACGATTCCACATAACGGCGCTGGCCCTCGGCATACAGCGTGTCGAACGCGAGCGACGACTTGCCCGAGCCCGACAGGCCCGTGATCACCACCAGCTTGTCGCGGGGCAGATCGAGGTTGATGTTCTTCAGGTTGTGCGTGCGGGCGCCGCGTATGCGAATCTCGTCCATCGTCGATCGTTCTTCGGGCGTAGTTTTGCGCGGGCCGATGCGGCGGGCCGGCGAATCAGGGATAGGGAGGAGGAAGACGTCGACCGGTGCAATCCCGGGCGATCCGCCAACCTGATCAGTTAATATAACTGACCCGATCGGCCTCTAGTCGGGCCGATATGGGGCCGCAATCATGTAGGGCAAGAAGCTCCGGGCAGCGAGCTCGATCTGCCCGCCGGACAGCCCGGCGTTCACCCATCCGATTTTCGTCTCGAGGAGTCTCCCATGTCATCGGTCAACAAGGTCATTCTGATCGGCAATCTCGGGAAGGACCCGGAGATGCGCTATCTGCCGAGCGGCGAGGCGATCGCCAACTTCAGCGTCGCCACCAGCGAAAACTGGACCGACAAGACCAGCGGCGACAAGAAGGAGCAGACCGAATGGCATCGGGTCGTGTTCTTCGGCCGCACCGCCGAAGTGGTCGGACAGTATGTCAAGAAGGGCTCCAAGATCTACGTCGAGGGTCGGCTGCAGACCCGCAAATGGCAGGACAAGGAAGGCCAGGACCGCTATACGACCGAGGTGCGCGGCGACGTCATGCGCATGCTCGACCGACGCGGCGAAGGCTCCGCTCCGATGGACCAGGAGCCTCCGGCGGCCATGGAACCGCGCCGGTCGGCGCCGGCCAAGGCGCCGCCCGCGCGGGCGGCGTCGGGCTTCGAAGACATGGATGACGACATTCCGTTCTGACCGGGAGCCGTCCGGCGCGCGGGTATTGCACAGTCGACTCGCCAGCGGCGTCGACCGGCGATGAAAGCAGGGGCGATGCCGGGCCAGCGGGTCAAGTGCGCGTGGGAGGCCCCTGTGGTCCTGTTCACGGCCTATGCGCTGGGCATGGCGCTGCTGGCAGCCAGCGCCTTCGTCGACTTCCGCAATGCGCTGGGTCTCGAAGCGGCCGGCGCGAAGGTCTCCCGCACGCTGGTCGCGATGGAAAAGCTCCGTCAGATCGGCAACACTTTCTTCATCGCAGAGACGTCGCAGCGCGGCTACATCATCACGGGCAACCCCGCGTATCTGGCGCCCTACCGCGACATGCAGCAACGCATCCGGGTCCGCATGGCCGAACTCGGGGAGATCGTCGCCGACACCGATGTCCAGCGGGCCGCCGTCGAGCGGATGCGCGCACTGGCGACGACCAAGTTCGGCGAGATGGAAAAGGCCCTGGATGCCTACCGGTCCAACGGCCTGGCCGGGGCGATCGCCGCGGTGAGCCGGGACGACGCCGTCAACAGCATGGGAAGCGTGCGCGAACTGCTCCGCGCGATGCTCGACGAGGAGTCGCGGATCCTGGGCGAGCAGCGCCTGGCCGCCGCGGCCGCCTATTCGAACGGCCTGACGCGGACGCTCGTGTCGACCGGCATCGTGGCGCTCGCGCTGACCGCCTTCTACCTGCTGATACACCGCGTCCTGCGCCAGCGTGACGCGGCGCTCAAGATCGTCGAGGCGAGCAATGCCGAACTCGAGAAGCGCGTCATCGACCGGACCGCCGACCTGTCCCATCTGTCGCGCCATCTTCTCAACATGCGCGAAGACGAGAAGAAGAGCATCGCGCGCGAACTGCACGACGACTTCGGCAGCTACCTCACCGCGATCAACATGGACGTCTCGCGGGCGCGGGACAAGATCGCAGCGACCAACCCGGAGCAGGCCGCCAAACTGGAGCGGACGCTGAACCTGCTCGGCAGCGCCATCGATCTGAAGCGGCAACTGATCAGCGACCTGCGACCGAGCATGCTCGACAACCTCGGACTCGGGGCAGCGCTGGAGCAATACATCGACGAGTGGTCACGGCGGACGGGCATCGCCGCGACCTTCGATCACGAAGGCGAACTCGACGGCAGCGACGACGGTTGCCCGATCGCGATCTTCCGCGTATTCCAGGAGGCGCTGACCAACGTCGCGAGGCACTCGCAGGCGACGCGCGTGGCGGCCCACGCCTATCGCGTCGGCGACACGATCGAATTCGAAATCGCCGACGACGGTGTCGGCATCTCCGACGCCGATCGGGCCAAGCCGGGTAGCCACGGCCTGCTGGGTATCCGCGAGCGCGTCCTCGCCTACGGGGGCAGCGTCGAAATGCTGACCCCCGCGAGCGGCGGCACGCTGCTGCGCGGACGTATGCCCTGCACCATCCCGCCGGCCGAAGTCGGGTCGCCGCTGAACGCGATGCAGCTGGCGTAACCGCACGACGCCGATGCCGGAAGCCTGCGCTGAATTCGTTTGGGAAGATTGCGGACACCGGATCGGGTGCACGGCCGAGATGCCGGCGAATGGCACATGGCCACGCTCTGTGTTGTGGCCGATGCCGCGCGATGACTGTCCCGCGCGCCTCGAACCTTCCAGATTCCCCAGCGAGCGCAATGCTCGCTTTTACAGCCGGCCTCACCGCCGGCTTTTTTCTGGTTGAGGCTACAATTACGCGGTCATCCACCGGCCGCGAGGGACGCACCGTTGATCAAAAAAATTATGCTGGTAGACGATCACCAGATCGTCAGAGCCGGCCTCAAGCAGATATTCGCCGAGTGCACTGACATCGTCGTCGACTCGGAAGCCGCTAGCGGCACCGAGGCGCTGGAACTCCTGCGCGCGCGCCCGGTGGACGGCGTTCTGCTCGACCTGTCGATGCCCGATCGCAGCGGCATCGACGTGTTGCGCCGCATGCGCGGCGAGCGTTCCGACCTGCCGATCCTGATCCTGTCGATGCATGCCGAGGAACAGTACGCGATGAACGTCCTCAAGGCCGGGGCCAACGGCTACATCGCCAAGAGCAGCCCGCCGTCGGAGATCCTGAAAGCCGTGCGCATGGTGCTGACCGGCAAGAAGTACGTCAGCCCGGCCCTGGCGCAACAACTCGCCACCGCGTTCACCAGCGACGTTCACGGCGCGCCGCACGAAAAGCTGTCCACCCGCGAGTTTGAGGTCTTCTGCAAGCTTGCTGCGGGCCACAGCGTGTCGGACATCGCCGATGAGTTGTTCCTGTCGGTGAAGACCGTCAGCACCCATCGGGCGCGCATTCTCGAAAAAATGAACCTGCGCACCAACGCCGACCTGACCTATTACGCGATCAAGAACGAATTGATCCAGTAACCGCGCTTTTCGCCCTGGTCACGACGTCCCCGCGAGGGGACGTTTTCGTTTGGTTCGCCGGCTCTAAGACAAATGCGGACACGCCAACGGGCGTCGAACCGATAGAAGCCGGGACGTGTCGACCCTAACCTACGGATGGTGCTGCATTTTGGCGTAGCGTCAGTGCCCACACAGCCACCGGAATATGTTCAACGGTCGAGGTAGGCTCAACCGCTCGACTTCGGACATTGCCAATTTTCATGAATACGCCATTGCGGGTTTTCGTCATCGAAGACTCTCCCATATTGCTGGAGAGAATTGCTGAAGCGATTGCAGACCAACCGTCGTTGATTCTGGTCGGGACCGCCGACTGCGAGAAGGACGCACTGCAGAAGATCCGCAGCCTGAAGCCCGAGGCGCTAGTCGTCGACATCAAGCTGCGCGAAGGCAATGGATTGAATGTGCTCGCCCAATTGAAATGGGGCGAGGGCGGCGATGCAAAGCCGAAGATTGTCGTTTTCACCAATTACCCGCGACAGGAATATCTCCGCAATTCGAAACAGCTGGGCGCGGATTATTTTCTCGACAAGTCGACGCAGTTTTCAGATCTTCCGAAAGTGTTGATTGGTCTGGGAGACGAAGAAAAGAGCAGGTCGTTAAAGGTCTGAATCAAAAACAAAGGAGGCTCGGCATGTTGCATTACGCAGTCGTCTTTTTCGTCATTGCATTGATCGCAGCCATCTTCGGCTTCGGTGGAATCGCCGCCGGCGCTGCGGAAATCGCCAAGATTCTCTTCTTCATCTTCGTGGTGCTGTTCGTGATTTCGTTGCTGATGGGTCTGATCCGGCGACGATAGTTCGGGCTCGAGTCGATCATGTGATGGACCGGCCTACAGACCGATACGCCGTCACGTCGGTCGATGTCGAGCAACGGCCCGCGAGCGATGACTCGGGTCCCTGGGCAGGTTCAGGATGTTTTCACGGAATCGCAGGTCTCTCGGAGTCACGGCCATGCAACGCAATCGGACGATGCGCTTCAAGAACCTCGGTGTCCTGGCGATGTTGTCGGTGATCGCTATGGTCGGAGAACTGCGGCCCGCGGTTTCCGAGACGGTCGACACGTCGCGGACCGTTTCACCTGCTTCCAACACGAGGGGGATGGCGATAGAGCCGGCCCAGCCGGTCGCGCGTCGCCTGCGGGTGACCGCCTTGGCGTCCGAGGCCGACGCGCTGGCTGCCCGCGCGTCGTCCGAACAAGCACTCGCTGCGGCTATCGCGGCCGAAAAGCGCGACGAAGTAACGCTGGTTCCGGCCATCTATGCCTGGGATCCGGACGTGCGCTTCGTCTACTTCCGGCAGGTCAGCAAGTGGATGTAGTGCGAATGGCGTTGCGCCATACGTCATTCGATTGATTGGCTTCTAAAGGACTCGGCATGAACTGGGACATCGCGATCGGCCAGTGCAAGCAGCGGTACGGCCGCATTCTTCAAGGTATAGGGCAGCGATTCGACCATCGCAGGATGGTCATGAACGGCGAGCGGCTGGAATTCAGCGGCCGCCTGCAGGCGCGCTACGGGGTACTGAAGCACCAGGCGCAGTGGGGGCAGGACCTGATCCGGATTTCATCCCGCCCGACGGCAACGCATGCGCCGAAGGAACGGATGCAAAACGGAAAGCGGTTTTCTGCCTGAGCACTTCACATCAACGATCGCGGACAACGCGACAAGGAGATTTTATGCAAATGATTCAAAAGATCGCCGGCGGTGCATTCGTCGCTGTCACGTTGACGCTGTCGCTGCCTGGCTTTGCGAGTACGAAGGCCGAGTACTCTGCGGTCAAGGAGCGCGCCGAAGCCGACTACAAGGTATCGGTCGAGCGTTGCAAGAGCCTGTCCGGCAATCCGAAGGACATCTGCCAAGCCGAAGCGAAAGCCGGCCGCACGAAGGCCGAGGCGACTGCGGAAGCCGACTACAAGAACACTCCGAAGGCCCATGCGGAAGCGGCAGAGAACATCGCCGAAGCTGACTACGACGTCGCCAAGCAGCGTTGCGATGCCAAGACCGGCAACGACAAGGACGTCTGCGTGAAGGAAGCCAAGGCCGTGCAGGTCAAGGCCAAGGCCGATGCGAAAGCGATGGAGAAGTCCACGGCGGCGCGCAGCGACGCGACCGACGACAAGCGCGACGCGAACTACAAGGTCGCGATGGCCAAGTGCGACGGCTACGCCGGAGCGGCGAAAGACAGCTGCGAGAAGACCGCCAAGGCCACCTACGGCAAGTGATCTGCGCTGCCCCGAAAAAAGCTCCGCTGCGTCGGAGCTTTTTTTTGCCTTTCGACCGCACCTTATAATCCGGGGCTTTTTCCGCCCGTCACCCCGGCGCGCAGCGGTCCTCGGTCACCCCACATGCCCATCTATTCCTATCGTTGCGAGACCTGCGGGTTTCAGCAGGACGTCCTGCGCAAGATGTCGGACCCCCTGCTGGTGACCTGTCCCTCGTGCGGCGCCGCCACCTTCCAGAAGCAGGTCACCGCCGCCGGCTTCCAGCTCAAGGGCTCGGGCTGGTACGTGACGGATTTTCGTAATCCCGCCGGTAAGGAGGCGTCCAAGGCCGGCAAGCCGGACGGCGACGCGGCGGGTCCGACCAAGAGCGATGCGGATCCCGGTTCCGCGACGCCCGCGGCCCCGGACGCTGCAAGCCCGGCCAAACCCGCGGCGCCTGCCGCGCCGAAAGGCGATGTCGGTCCCGTCAAAGCCAGCCCGCCGCCGGCCAGCGGCACCGGCTGAATACCGCGATGTTGAAGAAAACCTTCTTCACGGGGCTGGTGATCCTCGTCCCGCTGGGGATCACGATCTGGGTCCTCAACCTGATCGTGACCACGCTGGACCAGACGCTGCTGCTGCTGCCGCCGTCGGTGAGGACCCAGGCGCCGTTCAACATCCCCGGCATGGGCGTGATCCTCACGGTCGCGATCATCCTGCTGGTGGGCATCCTCACCCGCAACTTCATCGGTCGTCGGCTGGTGGTGTGGTGGGAAGCGCTGGTCTCGCGGATTCCCTTCGTGTCCGCGATCTATTCGAGCGTCAAGCAGGTCTCCGACACGCTGCTGTCGCCGTCGGGCCAGGCGTTTCGCAAGCCGGTGCTGGTGGAATTTCCCCGCCCCGGGACGTGGACCGTCGGCTTCGTGGTCGGCAGTCCCGGCACCGCGCTGCAGGGACCGCTGAGCGGCGAGCACGCGAGCGTCTACGTTCCCACCGCGCCGAACCCCACTTCGGGCTATGTGCTGATCGTGCCGGTAAGTCAGATCATCGACCTCGACATCACGGTCGACGAGGCGCTCAAGTTCGTGGTCTCGATGGGGGTCGTCGCACCGGGTCCGCGCCCGACGCCGGGACCGGCCGTCGCGTCGCCGGCCCACCCGGTTTGAATCCGCAGGGTCGACCGCGACCCGATTCCCCATGACCCGATTGCCGCAGTGCGGCCCTCGTGATAGCTTCCGCCGATGCGAATTCCCTTTCCCCGCCCGCACACCGTTCGACGGATTCCCGTCGCTGCGGGCGCCCGGGTTGCGTCGCCTTCGGCCGCACATCGAAATCGCTAGGGTTGGCCCGGGCCGGCCAACCCGCATCGTTCCTTTCGCGCCCCTCTTCCTGATTCGATCATCCTGTCGTCCCTCGCCGTAGTCGGGCGATCCGGACCATCGACCGCCCCGATGCCGCCCCTGCGCCGCGTCGCCGCTTTCGGTCCCTTTCATTCGGAGTCTGCATGCGTACTCACTATTGCGGTCTGGTTACCGCCGACCAGCTGGGACAGTCCGTCGTCCTCACCGGCTGGGTCCATCGTCGTCGCGACCACGGCGGCGTGATCTTCGTCGATCTGCGCGACCGCGAGGGCATGGCCCAGGTGGTCTGCGACCCCGACCGCGCCGAGACCTTCGCGACGGCCGAGTCGCTGCGCAACGAGTTCTGCGTCGAGATCAAGGGCCTGGTCCGCGCGCGGCCCGAAGGCACGGTCAACCCGTCGATGAAGTCCGGGCAGACCGAAGTGCACGCGCACCAGATCACCGTGCTCAACGCGTCGGTCACGCCGCCGTTCCAGCTCGACGACGACAACCTGTCGGAGACCACGCGCCTCACGCATCGTGTCCTCGACCTGCGCCGGCCGGTGATGCAGAAGAACCTGATGCTGCGCTACCGCGTCGCGATGGAAGTGCGCCGCTACCTCGACGCGCAGGGTTTCATCGACATCGAGACGCCGATGCTGACCAAGAGCACGCCGGAAGGCGCGCGCGATTATCTCGTGCCGAGCCGCGTCAACCCCGGCATGTTCTTCGCGCTGCCGCAGTCGCCGCAGCTCTTCAAGCAGCTCCTGATGGTGGCCGGCTTCGACCGTTACTACCAGATCGTAAGGTGCTTCCGCGACGAGGACCTGCGGGCCGACCGGCAGCCCGAGTTCACCCAGATCGACATCGAGACCTCCTTCCTCAGCGAAGAAGAAATCCGCGCCATGATGGAAAAAATGATGCGCGCGATGTTCCTCGAGACACTGGGCGTCGCCCTGCCCGATCCTTTCCCCACCATGACCTGGGCCGAGGCGATGGGGCGTTACGGCTCGGACAAACCCGACCTGCGTGTACCTCTCGAACTGACCGAACTGACCGACCTCATGAAGACGGTCGAATTCAAGGTGTTCCGCGCCGCGGCAGACATGGCTGGCGGACGGGTGGCGGCTTTGCGGGTGCCGGGGGCTGAGCTTTCGCGCAAGGAAATCGACGACTACACGCAATTCGTGTCGATTTACGGCGCCAAGGGCCTCGCGTACATCAAGGTCAACGACAAGGCCAGGATCCCGGAAGGCTTGCAGTCGCCGATCGTCAAATTCCTGCCTGCGGAGATCCTCGCCCGGATCCTCGAGCGGACCCATTCCGAGAATGGTGACGTGATTTTCTTCGGCGCCGACAAGGCCAAGGTGGTAAACGACGCGCTTGGCGCATTGCGGGTTCGCCTGGGTCACGAGAAAGGTTACGCGCAGCCGGGCTGGCGCCCGCTTTGGGTGGTCGATTTCCCGATGTTCGAATACGACGACGATGCCAAGCGCTGGTCGGCCATGCATCATCCTTTCACGGCACCCAAGGACGGCCACGAAGATCGTCTTGCGACCGATCCTGGGAATGCGATTTCCAAAGGCTACGACATGGTCCTCAACGGATCAGAGATCGGCGGTGGGTCGGTGCGTATCCACCGCGCGGACGTGCAGGCCAAGGTATTCAGGGCACTGGGGATCTCGGACGAGGAAGCGCAGGCTAAATTCGGCTTCCTGCTGGAGAACCTGCAGTTCGGCGCGCCGCCGCATGGTGGCATTGCATTCGGCCTGGACCGGATCGTCGCCATGATGACCGGCGCCGAGTCGATCCGTGACGTGATCGCGTTCCCGAAGACCCAGCGCGCCCAGTGCCTGCTGACCCACGCGCCGAGCGCGGTGGACGAAAAGCAGCTGCGCGAGCTCGGCCTGCGGCTAAGGGAAAAGCCCAAGGCGTGATCCGCGCGCTTGCGCTTGCGTTGTTCCTCTTTTTCGCCGCCCATGCCGCAGCGTCCGGTGCGCGGTCCGAAGTGCGCGTGGGTGAACTGCCCAGCGAGGCGCAAGCCACGCTGGCTTTGATCAGGCGCGGCGGCCCATTTCCGTATCCAAAGGACGCGACGACTTTCGGCAACCGTGAGGGCTATCTGCCAAGTGCCCGGCGCGGCTACTATCGCGAGTACACCGTGAGCACCCCGGGGCGCCATGACCGCGGCGCGCGCCGCATCATCGAGGGCGGCGCGGGCGAGTATTACTACACCGAAGATCACTACCGCACATTTCGCCGCATCCTGGATTGATCCCATGAGCAAGCTGCGCGCAAGGCTGTCCGATCCGCTCCGCTCCGGCGTCTACAGGACCGGCCACGACGACGACATCCGCAATGCCCTTGCGGGCGGCTCGCACGAACTCGCCGTGGTGGAACTTGGTGCCGGCAAGGACGCGATGCTGCAATCGATCGGGGGCGCGCTTGGGTTCCCCGAATGGTTCGGCGGCAACTGGGACGCGCTTGAAGACAGCCTGACCGATCTCTCATGGCGCCGCGATGCCCCGCACGTAGTGCTGTTTTCCGGCGCCGTCGCGGGCGATGACTTCGGCATCCTGGTCGACATCCTCGCCAGCGCGGCCGAATTCTGGCGCGAGCAGGGGCGGGGTTTCTTCGCGGTATTCATCGATCCGGAAGGCAAACTTCCCCTACCGGCGCTCTACACCGAAAAAACCGCGTGAAGCCGCCCAAGATCCCGGTGTCGGTGCTGGTGGTCATCCACACGCCGGCGCTCGAGGTCCTGCTGATCGAGCGTGCCGCGCGGCCGGGCTACTGGCAGTCGGTGACTGGTTCGATCGATTACGCCGGCGAACCTTTCGAGGAGGCGGCGCGTCGCGAGGTCCTCGAGGAAACCGGGATCGAGGCGCCGCCCGGCGCGATTGTCAGCTGGGACCTGGTGCGCACTTTCGAGATCTATGCGCAATGGCGCTACCGATTCGCGCCGGGCACGACCCACAACGACGAGCACATGTTCAGCCTCGAGGTTGCCGCGCCGGTGCCGGTGCGTCTCGCGCCTGAGGAACACACGGCCTGGATATGGCTCCCTTGGGACGAGGCGGTGGATAAGTGCTTTTCGTGGACCAATCGCGACGCGATCAGGTTGCTGGCCGAAAGCCGGCTCAAAATTGGGGAGATTCGCTAAACTGGGTAGCTGATGCGCCTAATCTGCTTTGCATGCTGGCTGCTCCTGCTTGGTTCGCCTGCAGCGCGTGCCGCCGATGACCTGCGCGTGGAAGCGACGCGCAAGGGTGAGTTCATCGAGGTGCGCGCGCATGCCACGGTAGATGCCTCGCTTCCGGTGATCTGGAGCACGCTGACCGACTACGAGCGCCTGCCAGAGTTCATTCCTGGGCTGCGCAAGAGCAAGGTGACCAGCCGGCGCGGCGATACGGTGGTGGTCGAGCAATCGGGCGAGGCACGCTTCCTCATCTTCACCTTCCCCATCGATGTCACGCTGGAGGCGCGTGAGCGGCCGCCCTCGTCGATCCAGGTGCGCGCGATCGCGGGCAACCTGCGCCATTTCGAAGGCGGTTACCGGGTGGAGCCGGCCGCGGGCGGGGGGGTCGAGCTGAGGTGGGCCGGGAGCATCATTCCCGATGTGTCGCTGCCGCCGCTCATTGGCGAGGTGGTGATGCGGATGCAGATCGAGGACCAGTTCACAGGCATGGTGCGCGAGATCGAGAGGCGGGAGCAATCTAGGCGGGGCGTGCCTCGGGAAGCGTTCCGAAAGTGAGGTCGCCGGCTCGGATCGTGAGGAGCGCAGCAGTGGCCGCAATCCTTGCCCTCGGCGCATGTGCGACGCTCGCTCCGCCACTGCCCGACCGTGCGTCCAGCGATGCGGGCGTGCAGGAATGCAGCGATTGGTACCGCGATCTCGATGCGACGATCGATAGCGCCGGAGTGCGCGACGCCCAGGCCCGCCCTGTCAAAGGGTTTCCCTACTTGCGCGTCGATCGCTTCCACGCTGCCTGGGGCAAAGATGCGCGCTCCGCGTCACCGGCGCTCCAGCCGCTCATCGAACGCCTGATGACCCTCGACCTCGACTCGCGGGCGCTCGAAATTGCCAACCTGCGCCCTGGCCTGTTAAGGGGTATCTGGAAAGGCCTGGGGAATCCCGATCCCGCGACGGCGATAGAGTTCACCCGCACTTGCGCCGTCCTGATGCGCGACTTCGACCTCGATTCGGGTGAGGCGTCGAGGACTCTGCGTGACAACCTGGTGGTGCCGGACGACTACGTGCCCGCCTACCGCATCGCCGGGCTGTACGCGCTGGCCAGGATCCCATTTTCCCTCGGGGTGAGGCGGCAGGAGGATTCGGCCAGGGTCGCCTTCGGGCGCGAGTTGGGGCCGGTCGCGCACGGGAGCGTCGTGCGCTATTCGCCCGCGCACCGCGCTCGTCCGGATGCCGGGCGCGTGCGCCAGATCCTTGCGCAAGCAACCGACAATGCGCTACGCATTCCCCTCCCGTCTGACGACGACCTGGAGGTGCTCTTCGGCGTGTTTGCGCCGAGTTTCGAAGTAGTCACTACCGGCGACCATGACCGACCCGGAGCGCTGCGATGGCGGTGGGGAGATGTTCCCGAAGTGGATGCCACCGACCTTGCCGTCTATCGCGATGTCGCGCATACACGCTATCGCGGGCAAAACCTGCTTCAGCTCGTCTATACGCTTTGGTTCGCGGAGCGACCGCCCTCTTCGGCGACGGACCTGCTTTCAGGCAAGCTCGACGGCGTCGTATTCCGTGTCACCCTCGCACCGGATGGCACGCCGGTCGCTTACGACACGATGCACCCATGCGGCTGCTACCACATGTTCTTTACGACCGCGCGTGCCCGGTCGTTGCCCGCGCCGCCCAACGAGCCCGAGTGGGCCTTCGTGCCGCAGGAGCTCGGCGAGGTCCGCGTGGGCGACCGTCTGGTAGTGCGTGTGGCGTCCCGCACG
>JBKJMA010000024.1:0-6093 GCA_046596505.1 Sphingomicrobium sp. | reverse complement strand
CCTCGCCGGGATCGAGGCGACCGCGCGCGAGCTCGAGACGATCTTCGCGCGCAACGGGGTGACCCGCGTTGCCGCCAAGGGGCTGCCGCTCGACCCGAACCGGCACCAGGCGATGATCGAGATGCCGAGCGCCGAGGAGCCGGGCACGATCATCGAGGAAATGCAGCCGGGGTACATGCTTAAGGAGCGCCTGCTGCGCCCGGCGCTTGTCGCAGTGGCGAAGGCTCCATAGTCGCCTTTGCGGGTGACAGTGGCTCCATAATCGCCTTCGCGGAATGGGGTTTTTCTTGCGCGGGCCGTCGCGAATGTTCCGAATGTTCGCGGTGACGTCGGGTGCGAACGACGCCCCGTGCAGTCCGCGCGGCGCAACGCGGGCGAGGCGCGCACGCGGGCGAGGCGCGAGAACGAGTCGGACAGATTCATGTGGCGAACTATAGCCGATATGGTTCGCTGTAGGAAAGCGTTTGGTGATGATCCCGTTGCGGCACCCGAAGCTGTAATTGGCGGTGGCTTGATTGAAGCTGCGCGTTCGATGGTCGCGAAGTGCTTTCATCTCGACCGATCAGGCTCTAGACCAGTTACGGAGGATGCTGATCGATGGAACAGGGGAGCGGGGAGTCGTGCCATGCGCTGATCGCGGCGATCGCGGTCAGCCCGATCGCGTCGGTGATCAGCAATCCGCGCCTGCCGCAGAACCCGATCATCGCGGCCAATGCCGCGTTCTGCGCCTTGACCGGTTACGCGCAGGATGAAATCCTCGGACGCAATTGCCGCTTCCTCGCCGGGCCCGACACCGAGCCGTGGCTGACCGAGCGGATTAGCGACGGGATCCGGCGCAAGCGACCGGTGCTGGTCGAAATCCTCAACTACAAACGCGATGGCGAACCGTTTCGTAACGCGGTGCTGGTCGCGCCGGTGTTCGACGAGATGGGCGAGCTCGAATATTGCATGGGCTCACAGGTCGAGCTCGATCCCGAGGCGGTCGGGCCGTCTTCCAATCGCCATCATGACGCGGTCGAGCTGGTGCGCAGCCTGTCGCCGCGCCAGGAGCAGGTGCTGCGCGAGATCGCCAACGGCTTTCGCAGCAAGCAGATCGCGTACCGGCTGTCGCTGAGCGAGAAGACGGTCAAGATGCACCGCGCGCTGCTGCTCGGGAAGATGCACACGTCGAATATCGCAGACGCTATCCGAATTGCGGTCGAAGCGCGGCTATAGGCCGGGGTATGGCGCTACGGCCTAAATGCCGTATGGGTGAGCCCCGGGCCTCGGTTCATGAGGGGCGGGTCGCACGGGGGTGGGGGCTCGATAACCTGTTCTCGCCCACGCCATCGTGCGGCAACCGAGCCGATCCTGTTGCCTTGAAGCCGCTCCGTTCCGGCCGATCGCAGCCGAACCGGCGTTGATCGTGCGGCGCCCCAGCGTTCGCCAGCAAGGAAGACATGATGCAGGAACTTACCGCCGACCAGTTCTCTCTGGTATATAACGCCTTTTCGTTCACTTTGGCGGCGATGGCCGCGACAACGCTGTTCCTGTGGATCAGCCGGTCGCAGGTCAGCAGCGCCTACAAGACCGCAATCACGATCTCGGGGCTCGTCACCGCGATCGCCGCCTATCACTATTTCCGCATTTTCGAGAGCTGGAACGCCGCTTACACGGTCAATGCCGGGGTCGTCACGGTCACCGGGGTCGGGTTCGTCGATGCCTATCGCTATGTCGACTGGCTGTTGACCGTTCCGTTGTTGTTGATCGAGCTGGTGCTGGTCATGCGCCTAACCGCTGACGAGACAATTTCGCGCTCGTTGAAGCTCGGCTCTGCCGCCGCGCTGATGATCGTGCTTGGCTATCCGGGTGAGATCGCCACCAACAACGCGACACGCGCGCTGTGGGGCACGTTGTCGGCTATCCCGTTCACCTACATCATGTGGTCGTTGTTCGCCGGCCTGAGCAAGTCGATCGACAGCCAGCCCGAGAATGTCCGCCAACTCGTCAAGCAGGCGCGGTTGCTGACCTTCGCTTCGTGGGGCTTCTACCCGATCGTCTACATGATCCCCTACACGTCACTGTCGGGAGCGACGACCGAAGTTGCGGTGCAGCTCGGCTACACGCTGGCTGACATCATCGCCAAGGCGGGTGTCGGCATCCTCATCTACAACATCGCGGTCCGCAAGTCCGCGGCCGAGGCCGACGGGATCACAACGCCCTACGCGGCATGATCTCCATCCCGGATCGACCCGCGATCCGGGAACGTGCTGCGCCGGTCGGAGGGGGAAACCCTTCGGCCGGCGTTGCCGTGCCAGCGGGGGAGGGGCGCATCGGCGCGCTCCACCTCGGGGTGACGGGCGCGATGCTCGCCGCCGCCGCCGCCGGGATCGATTTCGAGAGCGGGGCGGCGGTCATGCTGAGCTGCGCCGCGATCCTGCTGCTCGGGTTGCCGCATGGCGCGCTCGACATGGTCGCGCTGCTTCGCGCGCCCTCCAGAGTTCGGGCAATTTCCACTTATCTCGCGCTCGCCGGGGCGATGGCGGCCTTGTGGTGGGTCATGCCCGGCGCCGCGCTGTTGCTGTTTTTTGCGGTCGCGATCGGCCATTTCGGCGAGGACTGGCCGGGCCCGGGGCTGATCGCGCATGGCGGCGCGCTGGCGCTGCTCGCGGCGCCGCTGCTGTTCCACCGCGCCGAGATCGACGCGCTGTTCACGATCATCGCCGGGCCGGGGGCAATCCCGCCGCTGGCCAATTCGCTGCTGCTGGTCGCGCCGGTGGCGATCGCGGCGGGGCTGACCGGGTGCGCGCTGCTGTGGAGCGCCAAGCGGCGGATGCTGGCGGCGTCGAGCGCGGCGGCGCTGGCCGGGATGGTGCTGCTGCCGCCGCTCGTCGGCTTCGCGCTGAGCTTCGGCCTGTTCCACTCGCCGCGCCAGTTCGCACGCGGGCTGGCCGAGCTTGGCGGCAAAGCAGGCCCGGGCGGGCGGGCGTGGCGCGGGCCGGTCGCGGCGGCGAGCGCGGCGTCGCTGCTGCTGGTCATTATGATCGCCTGGCTCGGCGCGGCGGAGGTGTCGCTGCCGGCGCTGTCGGCGGGAGTGCTGCGCGGGACGTTCGTGGTGCTGTCGGTGCTGACGGTGCCGCACATGATGATGCCGCTGGTGCTGCGGATGGCGGGACACAACTCGGCGGAGCGGGGCGCGGCGGATCGGGGCGTGGCGGAGCGGGGCGCGGCGGAGCGGCGCGCCTAGCCTAGCCGTCGTCGGGATCGGCGTCGGGATCGCTCGCCGGCGCGCCCCCCGGTTCCTCGCCAAAGCCGAAGAAAAAGTCCCTCAGCCCGGCGTCGTGGCCGCGCCTCCCGGCGATTTCGGCCTCGTCCTCGGCGGCCCATTCGGCCTTCACCGCGGCATAGGCGGCGGTTTCCCCGGAATTGAGGCTGCGATTATAGTCGGGGTCGCCCCATGCGCCGTCCTGCCAGCCAGCGAAGCCCGCGGGCGGGGCGAAGTCGGTGTAGGTGTCGCCATTGTCGTCGGTCCACACCCGCTCGCTGAGGTCGATCGACTCGTCATCGTCGCCGGGTTGCCCGTCTTCGTCAAAGCTGCCGTCGCGGATGGCCTTCATGCGGCGGAGCAGCTCGCTGGTGGGGAGTTTGGTGATGTCGGCTTCGTCGCTGTTTGGACAGTGTGGACGCACTGGCGAGTTTTTCGCGGGCGCGGTTTCGGGCTGAGGATCGGGCGCGGTTTCAGGCGCGGTTTCAGGCGGGGGCGCGGTTTCAGGCTCGGGCGGCGCGATCATCGCCATCGCGGCGGCATGATCGCCGGTCCCGACGGCGACGAGATAGGCTTCCCAATTGGCCTGGATGCCAAAGGTGCAGGCGCCCGCTGACTCGGCGCGGTCGCAGCGCCGGTCGAGGCGGTTGAGCACCGCGATCGACAGGCGGCCGTCGAACCGGTGGCGGGTGGCGGTCGACCCGTCGGCGCGGGTGACGGTGTCGGTGATCCCGTCGATCGCCTGTTCGGCCAGCCGGTCGGCGAGCGGCGCGCGGGCGAGCGCGGCGGCGGCATCCCAGCCGGCGGCGAAGACCGGATCGCGGTTGCGCAGCGCATAGGCGCCCGAGCGAACCAGTCCGGTTGCATCGCACGCCTCGCCGACCTTGCCCGATTCGGCGAGGATCGAGAGGAACAGGCGGCGCGAGAAGCCGGTCCAGCCGGTCGCGTCGTCGGTATCGCGCAGCGCCTCGAGCTCGGCCATGTGGAAGGCGATCTGTTCGGTGCGGCTGAGCGGGTCGCGATTACCCTGCGACGCATCGAACGCGGCCTCGACGGCGGGATGGCGTTGGAACTGGGTGCAGGCGTGTTCGGTGTGCGGCGAGACCGGTTCGCCGGCGGGCGCGGCGGCGCGGCGGGCGGCGATCTTCGCGACCGCGCGCTCGAAATCGGCGGCGGCCGACAGGCTGGACGATGCGCCGCGTTCGCGGTTGAGGCGGCGGCGTTCCTTGTCGAGGGTCGAGCCGGGCGGGACCCAGTCGGGCGTGACCGGTTCCGTGATCGGCGCGGCGAGGGCGTGCGGGGTGGTAGTTTCTGGGTGCGTTTTAGCGGGGGAGCGCCTGGCCTTGCGCCTGGCGGCGGCGGCGGCGCGGCGGGTCGCGGTCGAGGCGAGCGGCGCGGTTGTGGGAAGGGGCGCGGTTGTGGCGAGAGGCGCGGTTGTGGGAAAGGGCTGGCGCCCCGGCGAAGTGGGGCGTGACCCCGGTGCTTTCTTTTTCATCCGCGATTATGAACCAGAAAGGCTAACTGTAGGACAGCGTTATTTTTGCTGGTCGGGGAAATAATGTCCCGGTCCCAAGGAAGTGCCGATGCCGAGGACGGTCCGCAAGGGCGACCTGCCGACGAAGACCAGCGCCGCCTGCGGCCTGCCGTTCACTTGGCGCAGGAATGGGTGCGCGATTGGAAAGCGGTGAAGTTTTGTTCGGACCGGTGCCGGGGGAAGGGTCGCGGGCGAGAGATTAGTGCACTGTCACCGTAATCCACTGTCACCATAATCACTATTTTTTTGGGGGGCTGGCGGAATTATTGGGTTGGTCGACGGAAACCCAAGTCAGCCCGCAACGGGTACTGGGCCTTGTCCATCGAACTCATTCAGAAATCGGCTAACATTCATTCTTGCCTGTCCATAGACTATGCTCGCCGGTGAGATCCCAGCCCCCAGCGCGGCCGCCATCGGCATTTCGCGAGACGAAGTTAAATAAAGCATGCCTACCTTACCCGTTTCTGGAACGGCCTTCACTCGTGTTATTCCGACATAAAACAGCCTTCGTTGTTCTTCTAAGGATTCAAGCTTTTCGAGGGCGGATAAGTCTGCTGACGGCTGCTGTGGCAGTAGTCCTTCAATGCAACCCGCGATAATTGTTACAGGGGCGGAGAGCCCCTTACATTTATGCAGACTCATGATCCGAACTTCAGCGACCTCATTTGGAATTTCAGGTTGAGCAATCGCCTCATTCGTCAATCTAAGGAAATCAGGAAGATCGGCATCTGGAAATCCCTGTAATGTTGTCAAAAGCAACTGTCTTAAGTCTCTAACTCTGACCTCATCGTCTGGAAAAAGATCGTCTATAACCCCGGCTATACCAGCGACTAGAAAGATTTCGTCCAAATATAACTTTCGTGCCTTTACCTCTTCGAAACGTAGCGAAAGGGCTCCGGTGTACGGGAGCGAAATTTCGCCAGCTGAAAGAACCTCTAGGACCGACCAAACGGTAGAGTTGGCTTGTTCGCAGTGCTGACGAACACGCCTATATCCAGAAGCATTCCAATTATTCCCTGTTAATCCCAACAGCCAGCGCAATGAAACCCGATCCTCATCATCCGAGAGTAATCGTAGGTAAGCATAACGCTCCTGCGCGAATGGGCTATCTAATTCTGCTTCCGAGTAATAAGACTTGACCGGAAGTCCGAGTTCGACAAGCGCGTCATAAATCGGCTTACCTATTACCCCGCGTTGTGCCAGAACTAATACATCACCGGGCGGAACTCCGCCTGCAATTAAATTCTGAATTACGCTAGCGACGCCCGATATCTCGTTGCCGAGTGAAGTGTACCGAGTAATGTGTAGCGTTCCA